>AWGX01000327.1 GCA_000495415.1 Smithella sp. ME-1
CCCGCCACTAATCATATACGCGCCTGCACCTGTATTTGGATTTATAATTATATAGCCACAACCCGTCCAGCCGTTGTAGTTAATATTAGTTTTAGAGACAGTTACCACTTTTCCGGCATTTACAGCATTTTGAATGTCAGCCTTTACTTGTGCATCCACCTGCAACTGCGGCATTATCGTATTAATATTCGATTGATTAATTGTATAAATCGGTATTCCCTGATTGCTGGCGATTTGTAATGCCTTGACAGCTGATACGCCTTCCACGGGATTTTCCGGTGTTGAAAACATCATTTCCGGCACAGCATGCTCCAACGCTGAACCGTTCATTCCAGATACCTGCATAAATTGTATGGTTTTATTCTTTTCACCATCCAGAGATGCCACAACATTCAAGCTTCTATCCACATCCATAGAAAGACCACCATGAGCTACAGTATGAGGTATTCCGTATAAAAGATTTGTTTTTATTGCTGAAGCAAATATGGATTCCGACGGCCACCGCAATACTTTTATGCCCATTGTTCTTGATTGAATTTCATTTAACGAATCAAATTGCACATAATATGATAATGCTGTTGCAAAAAGCATATCGCCAAGAATATCTTCCTTTGTCAAATCGTCTACATTGCCGGTTTCTAACTTTGCTTTTGTCATTTCCATTTTATTTTTTAACGCTTCCATCTGC
>AWGX01000328.1 GCA_000495415.1 Smithella sp. ME-1
CCAATCATACAAACACCGGCGCAGTAACAATCGATATTAATAGCCTGGGTGCTGTGGCACTGAAAAAGCTCGGCTCATTGGCGTTAGAAGCCAACGATATCATCAGCGGCCAGATTGTCACAATAGCTTATGACGGCACCTATTATCAGGTTAAAAGCATAAGTTCATCTGAACGCTACGCGGTGTCGACCGGCAGCGACAATGCTTACTTACTGACGCTTTCACCGGCGTTGATGGCGCATGTGAACGGCAGAGAAAT
>AWGX01000329.1 GCA_000495415.1 Smithella sp. ME-1
TCAGGCTCTATGGCTACGATCGGGTTCCTGTAACGCTACCTGCCATTGATGTAAAGGAAATGGAATTTCTCCCCCGCCTCGATTTGGAAGAAAGAATACGGCAAATTCTGACAGGAAGCGGCTATACTGAAATCGTCAATTACAGTTTCGAATCCCCGCAGGCCGCTGATATTTTGTGTTTGCCGGAAAATGATGACAGACGCCAAACGGTACGGATAAAAAATCCTTTAGGCGAAGATCTTTCAGCTATGCGAACTACAATGATTTACGGCTTGCTGGAAACAACTAAAAAGAATGCTAATAACGGTTCGTTTGATTTAAAAATATTCGAGATCGGGCGTGTTTTTCTGAATTCCCGGGAAACAGAATTGCCTGAAGAAAAAAACATGATTGCCGGACTTTTGACCGGGAAAATAAACGATGAATTTTGGTCTTCGGGAAATACCGTTGACTTTTATACTTTAAAAGGCTCTTTGGAAAATATCTTTTTTGATTTAAAAATAAATCATTGCAGGTATATTTCAGCATCGACTGAACCCTTTTTACATCCCGGAAAATCCTGTGGAATTTATCTTAATGATAAAAAAATAGGCTTTTTAGGTGAAGTTCATCCGGATGTGCTGGAAAAGATTGATATCAGAAATAATCTCTATCTGTTTGAAATTAATTTGGATATTCTGGTTAATACTTATCTGGAGAAAAAAATATTATACAATGAAATATCAAAATTCCCTGCTGTAACACGGGATGCCGCGTTCATTATTCCCGATACAATGGAAGCAGATCAAATGATCAACATTGTTTTGGGCCAGAAAGAAGATTTGCTTGAAAATATTATTATTTTTGATGTATACAAGGGCAAAGGGATAACAGAAGGAAAGAGTCTGGGGTTGCGTTTTTCCTATCGTGCTCCTGGTAGGACGTTAACCGATTTGGAAATAAATGCCGTTCACGAAAGAATTGTGCAGAATACCGTCACTCAGACGGGTGCAAGAATAAGAACATAACACAATTGATAAAGTTAAAAATGGAGGTAAAGGTATGACGAAGATCGATATTATTCAGAATGTTTATGAGAAGCTCGGTTTTTCCAAAAAGGATTCGGCAGATATCGTTGAAGCTGTATTCGACATCATTAAAGAGAGCCTTGCACAGGGCGAACTGGTAAAAATTTCCGGGTTCGGTAACTTCGTGGTTAAGGAAAAAAGAGCTCGTCGTGGCCGTAATCCGCAGACAGGACAGGAAATATCTATTACCGCGCGGAGAGTATTAACTTTCAAATCATCGCAGGTATTGCGTAAGGCTCTTAACTAATAT
>AWGX01000330.1 GCA_000495415.1 Smithella sp. ME-1
TGTGCTTTTGCGTATGGATTCGCCCTGAGCTTTGGTAATAGCGCCCGACTGCACACCTACATCCGTGGCAATCGTTGCCACTGTTTCTACTGCCGCACAACCAGTTAAGGCTGCTAATGCCAGTAATATTGCGTAATGAGATAACTTATTCATGGGTTACCTCCTTCCGCACCGAACACCAAATTACCACCGGCAATAAAATCTTCCACCTGCTCCGGAGACACTTTCATTGTTTCCATCTGGTTTATCCATGTGTAATCAAGATT
>AWGX01000331.1 GCA_000495415.1 Smithella sp. ME-1
GGAGCCTCCAGGTAAACCGGATTCATTTGCGATATCAGGATTGCCATCTGCTAATGGATTGACACCAATTGTCGGGATTGTGTTTATCGGCTGTTCTGGATCATAATCGTTCAAGCCTATTGCTCCAAATGATATTCCCTCAGTTTCTGCTCCGCTTTCCGGAGTTACCGCATTCCAATCAGGGGTCACAACAAAAACAGGATGGCCTCCTCCTGCGTTTGCTTCTGCACCTGCAGCAGTCGCATCAAGTTCCAATGGCTGATCACCCGCGAGCAGTGCCTTCTGAATTGCATCTTTTTCAGCCGCTGCTTCAGCAGAAACACCCGGCGATGCTATACCGTATACATCCTCATCAATAACTACATTGGACATTCTGCCGAGATCTAATTGAACGGGGTGGGAAGCATCAAAAACAATTGACACACTTGCGTTATCTCCGGTTATGATTTGATCGTCCGCAAAAACCGGACTGTTTATTTTAAGTATCCGTACCGTACCATCAGGTGATACCGCCTTTACGTTTCCGTAGAGGATTGCAACTTTTCCTGTTACCTGATGTCCCATTTCTATTGCGGCTTTTTTAATCTCGGCCATGATATTTTCTCCTTAAATTATGTTAATTTATAATTACATTTTTATATATGTCGGTAATAACTTACACATCTTTAATATGTGTGTCTATTGTACCTTGGTACAATTTTATGACTTTATTGCGTATACCGTGGAATCAATTACCTTGACAGGAAATATAATCTATGATTATAGAAACTTACGAATTATTCATAATAATTTCGTTTTCCAAAGAAATGGAGTCAATAAGCTGTCCTCGTTATTTTTTTAAAAGGGATCACAAATCTTGGCGCCTCTTGAATCCTCTGAAAATTCAAATATAATCAAGATCATAATCTTACTGGCACTTGTCCTCTTAAGTCTTATCGTCACGGGATCGGTCTTTACGGGAGAGAAATTTCGCATTGATTCGAAAGTTCTGCAAAAAGCGCAGGAAAAATACGGGCCGGAGGCCAGGTCGCGTCTCGTTGCCTGGGAAGAGCTCCTACAACGGTACAACGGAGCATCGGACAGGGAAAAACTCGAAAAAATAAACTCTTTCTTTAATAAAAAAGTAGTTTTCTCAAATGATATTGACCTTTACGGAGTGCAGGATTACTGGGCGACTCCTTTTGAATTTCTTGCCAGGGGTGCTGGTGACTGCGAGGATTATGCCATTGCCAAGTATTTCAGCCTTAAAATAATTGGAATGGGCGAAGAAAAGTTGAGAATTGCCTATGTCAAGGCACTGCAATATAATATTTTTCACATGGTTATGGTATATTACAGCAACCCGACAGCAGAACCTTTAATACTCGATAATCTCGTTGATTCCATCAAACCGGCATCTGAGCGACAAGATCTTTTACCCATATTTACTTTTAACGGTGCGGGACTATGGTTGGCTCATGACCGTGGGCAGGGAAAATTGGCCGGCAAAAGCAGTAGGCTGACAGCATGGAGCGATCTTATGCAGAGAATGGCAGAAACTGGAATTTAATACCGATAGGAGGCAATAAATGACTCTTTACAGACAACTTGTTATTTTTACAGTATCATTGTTTTTAATTCTTTTCCTGGGAACATGGTTTGTCAAACTCGAAAGTACGCGATCATTCCTGACCGATCAGCTTGAATCTCACGCACAGGATACCGCTAGTTCTCTCGGCCTTGCCATTTCGCAGTATCCTGACGACATGGTCAGCACTCAAACCATGATCAACGCCATTTTCGACAGAGGATATTATGAAACGATCAGGTTTATCGATCCCAACGGAAAGATTTTACTGGAACGAAATTTGAAGGTAATTATTGAAGGAGTTCCTTCATGGTTTATAAAACTGGTCCCCTTAAAGGTACCCGAAGCAAATGCTTATGTCACATCCGGATGGCTACAGGCCGGAACAATTTATGTAAAAAGTCATGCCGGATACGCATACAACAGTCTATGGCAGGATATTAAACATACAACATTACTTTTCGTAATCTGCGGAATTTTTATATTGATAGCAGGTGGATTCGGATTGCGTATGCTTTTGCGTCCGCTTGTTCTTGTCGAACAGCAGGCAGATGCATTATGCAGAAAGGAATACGAAATCCAGACAAAGATACCAAGGACAAGAGAACTGCGGCGTATTGTCTTTGTGATGAACCGCATGACGGAAAAAGTAAAAGAAATGTTTTCCGAACAGGTAATTCAGGCGGAGGCACTGCGGGAACGAGCTTATAACGATGCATTAACGGGCATCGGCAACCGTCGCTATTTCGAAAGCCAGGTTACAGCCTATCTTGACAACAAGGATATTGACGTAAAAGGAATTTTGTTGCTGATCCGCATTCATGGTTTGGAAATACTCAATGAGCAGAAAGGCTTTCTCATTGCCGATGAATTGTTGAAGAGAGTGGCTGCATCATTGCAGGAATTTGCTGCAGGGATCGCCGGTTCAGTTTTGGCCCGTCTTTCCGGAAGCGATTTTGGATTGTTCCTGCCTGATTATCCGTCATCAGATGCAGACCGTCTTTCCCGTGAAATAGCCAACAAACTTAGCGGACTGGCGGCAGCAGATATCACTGCTTCCGAAAATGTTTCCAGTATCGGTGTCTGCGATTTTGACCGTTCTGTTATCCTTGGTCAACTTCTTGCGGAAGCCGATATGGCACTTGCCGCTGCAACACAAGCCGGGGCTAATGCGTGGCATGTCCGCACTATCGTGGAAAGCACAACCAAAATTCCTTTCGGACAGAATCAATGGAAAGAAGCACTGGAAAAAGTGCTTACGGACCGCCGCATCGTTTTGTATTCTCAGCCTGTAGTAAAGACAATTGACAGAAATATCTTGCTCCATCTCGAAATCTTTTCCCGAATAATTCTTGGAGAAGGTGAAATTATCAATGCCGCTGTATTCATTCCTATAGCCGAACGATTAAAACTTATTTCCGCTCTCGATCGCCTGATTATCGAAGAGGTAACAAAACTTGATAGATATACGCTTGGTACAGACACAATCGCGGTCAATTTATCGCCTTCCTCATTGCATGATGAATCCTTTGTTCAGTGGATAAAGCAAACCTTGATAAATTTACCAGAAAACGTGCCTAAGATAATTTTTGAGTTTTCCGAATTTGCTGCTGTACAAAATGAAAATTTGGTCAAATCATTTGCTGCAATTATTCGCGCACATGGTCATAAACTGGGATTGGATCATTACGGCCAAAGTTGTGGTAACCTGAAATACCTTCAGTCTTTGCGACCTGACTACGTAAAGGTGGACCGGGCATATACGGGTGAATTAAAAGACGAAGACAGCGACAGTCGTTTCTTTATAAGCTCTATTTGCAGTGTAGCACACAGCATTGATGTTATAGTTATCGCTGAAGGTGTTGAGACAGAAAATCAATTGCGTTATTTAAAAGAGCTGAATATTGACGCTGTTCAGGGATATATTATAGATGGATCAAAACCGATTGTGAAAAGTTAAGATTTATCTCAGATTGAAGTACATGATCCCGCTACGCTTCGGGGATACTTTCCAATCCCGATGCATCGGG
>AWGX01000332.1 GCA_000495415.1 Smithella sp. ME-1
TATATTCAGAGGACTGGAAGCTGGTTCGAAAGGTATCGATAGAATTTCAGCGGATTACATGGGTATGCTGGCCACGGTGATTAACAGTCTTGCCCTGCAAAGCGCGTTGGAAAGATGCGGGATACCCACGCGTGTGCAGACGGCAATTCAAATGCATGAGATTGCCGAACCGTTTATTCAGCGAAGAGCAATTCGTCATTTAGAAAAGGGAAGAGTTGTTATCTTTGCCGGAGGAACCGGCAATCCCTATTTTACGACGGATACAG
>AWGX01000333.1 GCA_000495415.1 Smithella sp. ME-1
ATAGAGTTAAAGAGCAGAATAGCGCCTATGCCGATTACACATCTTGATTTAATGATAACATCATGAAGAATAGTACCGTGAGCAATAGTGACATCTTCTTCAATTATCACCCTGGAATCGGGATAGACATGAATAACGGAATTATCCTGAACGTTGGAACGATTGCCGATAACGACCGGTCCGAAATCCGCACGGATGGAAACACCGGGAGCAATCAGGCATTCATGGCCTAATTTCACATCGCCAATTAGAACGGCAGCAGGG
>AWGX01000334.1 GCA_000495415.1 Smithella sp. ME-1
GCCTGCCGGTGAATATCTTATGTGCATGGGATTTATATATTTCATAACCGTGTACATCTGAGTACCGACAGCCCAAATACCTGGGCTAATAAAAGCATCGCAAACACCTGTACGGATGGAAGCGGCTACTTCCGGCACACGAATCGGTAAAGGACTTGCCGTCAGAGCCTTTAAAATCCTCTCTTCCAGCGGGCCATACCATGTTAAGACACGGCTGTTCTTGAAATCATCAGGAGTCTTAATCGGTATTTTAGTTGAATACACCTGATCAAAATCCTGTTCTGCCAACAGAACAAGGTGATATCCTCTCTTTTCAAACCATTGACTAATGCGTGGTCGTAACTTGGAATAAATATATTCCACTTCGTCATAATTCTCAAATAAGAAGGGAAGTTCCAACAAGGCCATCTCGGGACAAGCCATTACCATGCCCTGTCCTGAAAATCCTCCTCCCTGCAGCTGTCCGTTGCGCAATTTGGCTAATATGTCCTGGTCATCACCCATCGTCCCGCCCCAATACCAATCTAAAACTACCTGGCCATTCGTTACCTTTAATATTCCGGGGGTAACCACGTCTTTAATTAAAGCCGCCCAACCTACGCCTTCCGGAGCAAGAGTACCCAATTTGGCATAATAAATTTGCTTGCCATCTTTAGTTTTTTTAACGTTATCGGCTCCCAATGCTACTTGAGACAAGGCTCCCATAAAAAATACAATGAGCCCCACGCAAAGAAGCCCCACAATCCTACGTTTCATAAAATCTCCTTTCTAATCCTGTAATTTGTTCTACTTAGGCTAACAATTTACTATTAGCCCTCCTTTATCTTTAGGGTACTTTCTTAATTAAGAAAATACCCTTTGCTTTTAATGCCTCCTGTTTTTCTAATGCTTTTGATTTTTGATCTATTTCACGCGAAACTTGCAGGTGGGAAAAACTGTTACATACGGTTTTCTTGATACAACTTCGAAATGAAATCAGCAAGAGGCAAAACTCTCATCCGCTATTTCCATTATAGAGACATCTTCACTTTTTACTGCCTTCACCATACCATTTATTTCGGGAAGTACATTCTTGATGAAATACCTCGCTGTTTTTATCTTCCCATCATAAAAAGCAGCGTCTTTGTTCTTCTTAATAAACCGCGAAAGATCCTGCGGGTCCGAACAGATCACTCCCTTGATACTGCATAATTCCAAAAGTGTTTCCTGCGCAATAGCTGCTTCGCAGAGCAGCAACCATGAACATACTATCTTGCCCATCATCATAAGAAAAGGATGAGCGTTTTCCAGGAGAATATAAAATTTACCTTCTCTGCTGCAGGCAGAGAAGAACATTATGACATCAGTCAGGGTATTAATGGCGGTCTGAACATCTTCCGCAAGATCTTTGATAACCGCTATGACCATACATTTGGCCACCGTAGTATTCATTTCACCAAGGAGGCCCATGAAATACGCGCCTTCTTTCATAACCATTTTTCTTGCCACTAAATCTAAAGCCTGAAGTCCATTACTACCATAAATGGAGGATGCTTTTTCATCTCTCAAAAACTGTTCGATGGGATATTCATTGCAATAACCATAGGCCCCGTAACACTGCATGGCTGTTTCCGTTACTCTGAAACCTACATCCGTACAATAGGCTTTTACAATGGGGGCAAGCACCTCCACTATACCAAACCACTTTTTCGCCTCGTTGGGATCGCTGTTACCGGAAGCCA
>AWGX01000335.1 GCA_000495415.1 Smithella sp. ME-1
CTTAATACATTATTTTAGTGAATGCTCTGATGAAAAAATAACGAAAGAAAAATTTGAAGAAGAACTAAAAAATTGTCAAAATCAACTTTCTTCAGGAATTTGCGACCAAGAACAAGCTGACTTATTGTTTTGTATGGGAAGAACTGTTGCTGATAAAGGAAATAAAATAAAGCTTCATTGTTCATATGGTGTTTGCAAAGGCAAAGAGAAATATTATGATGGAT
>AWGX01000336.1 GCA_000495415.1 Smithella sp. ME-1
CGCCTCTTTATTTTTTAACGTTTCCTCCAATATATGAATTTGTTTTTTAAAAGAAACTTTCTCATTAACAATAACTTTAATTTTATCCTCTAATTTTTTAAATTTTTCCAGTTCCACGGTAGATTTCATCCTTCCTTCATCAAACAAAGTGTGATTTTCCATAGTTTCTTTTTTCTTTAATTTATGCCAATTTATGACTCAATGTCAAGGTATTATTTTAACTTTTACCCGTCTTCAGTGACTGAAAATATTCATTCAGTTCATTAAGAATGCTTTCTTTGTCCTTTAACTTTCCCGCAAGATCTCTGAAATGGCTGGAGTTATCTAACCCCTTGGTATACCAAAGAATATGCTTATGAAAGCTTTTTAGTGCCACTTTGTCTCCAAAAAATTGGGATTCCATCTTCCAATGATTTTCAATCATTATCCTTCTTTGCTCCAAATCAGGCAAATAATTTAACGACTTACCGGAAAATGTCTGGACAATACCTTTAAAAATCCATGGATTACCTAATGATCCCCTTCCCACCATCACTGCGTCACAGGAAGTTTCGTTAATCATTCTGATCGAATCATACGGCTGACGGATATCGCCATTGCCAATTACCGGAATTTTAACGGCTTTTTTCACGGCCGCGATTATTCCCCAGTCGGCATGACCGCTGTAACCCTGATCGGCCGTGCGGGCGTGAACCGTAATTGCATCGGCGCCGCTGCCTTCGACGATTTTAGCAATCTCTACGGCATTGATGGAAGAGTGAGTCCACCCGGAACGAATCTTCGCAGTAACCGGAACTTTAACGACTTTTTTCACCGCTTCAACTATCCGGGCAGCAAGAGCTGGATTTTTCATTAAAATGGCTCCGGCACCGGCCTTAATAACTTTCCTCACAGGACAACCCATGTTGATGTCGATCAAGTCAACTCCGGTGTCCGCGACAATTCGGGCAGCCTCGGCCATAATTTCAGGATCTGCGCCAAAAATCTGCGCAGCCAGAGGGCGGTCATCGGCACTGGTTCTTAAATACTCATAAGTTTTGGCAGTTTTGCGCACAAGTCCGTTGGTGCTGATCATTTCGGTATAAGACAGCGAACAACCCTGTGAGCGGGCTATCAATCTAAACGGTAAATTGGAAATTCCCGCCAATGGGGCAAGAAAGGCTCCTTTTTTCGCGGCTGTTTTAAGAATATCAACTACATTGCTCAAGCTAATAATTTCCCCATCGTTCTGAAATCTTTTGAATTCTATATCCTCCGCTGGCGGAGGTGT
>AWGX01000337.1 GCA_000495415.1 Smithella sp. ME-1
CCGCCAGCGGAGGACATTAAATGGCTATATTTATTATTACGACACAGTCTCCTCCGCCTGGGTGACGACTATGATGGTAACTTGTCAAATGCCGTTAATATTCTTGGACAGTTAATAACTTTGCTAACGAATGAGTAAAACCGGAATCGGACTTTTTCGGATAACTTGGGATGTAGTGCTGCCCAGGAATAATTCGCGCAGGCGGTTATGACCGTAGGCCCCCATAACCATTAACTCGATAGAACCATCGCAAATAAACTTGATTATCGAATCGGGTTCCTTGCCGGTGAGGATTATCGTTCCACAATCGGCTATCGGCGGTTCGTCCGGATTTTTTTGATTCGCTTCTTCGACCTGAGCAATTAAAGCTGCCGCTTTTTTGGAATCAGCTGTAATAATGATAACTGTCAGTGGCCAGGCGTTTTGCTGGGATAATTTCAGTGAAAGATCAAGAGCTTTGATAGCCGAGGCACTTCCATCGAAAGCCAGCGCCATGCTTTCAATTTCTACAAAAATATCCGGAGTAACCAGCACGGGTTTCCCAGAGTTACGCGTAACGGCTTCGGCAACCGATCCGAGAAGGCCTCCTTCCTTCAGGTGAAAGTTTTCTCCCTTCTTTGCCATCAAAATCAAATCCGTATTCTGACCTTCTTCGATTATTACTGAACTGATTTTGCCTATTACTTTTTTTGTTTCGTTTTTTATACCACTCTTCCGGCAGCATTCCTGAAACTCTTTAAGAATAAAGTCGGCTTTCTCATCCAAAGACTTTTCAATTGCTTCGAAGAAACCTTCATAAGGAGGCATTCCCACCGAACCGGAAATGTCGGTGAGCATAGGTCCCTGAATCAGATTGACGTCAATCACATAAAGACCTGTCAAGGAAGCTTCAAGTTTACGGGCAATATAAATCCCATATTCCAGTGCTGTAAAACTGTTGACGGAGCCATCGGTAGGAATGAGAATTTTTTTTATCATGATAACTCCTTTTTAAAAAAGAGACATGATTATTTTTGTTTTTCGTCAAAATGCTTCAAGTCGTTAAGTAAATTAGAAATTTCTTTATCGTCCCATAAATCAGCAGTATTGGCAACATCACCGTCAGATTCCTGGACGTCAGGAACTTCTTCGTCAAAAACAAGAAACTTTCCTATATACTTTCCATTTTTATAAGTGGCCTTTTCTTTTATCTGACCGCTTTTGAAATACGCGAGATATTCGCCTTCTCTTTTATCGTTTTTTAAAAAGCCCCTTTCCTTAATCTGTCCGT
>AWGX01000338.1 GCA_000495415.1 Smithella sp. ME-1
TGGCATACGGCATCAATAGAGGCTTTCTTCAACTCTTTCGAGGAATAAGTTAACAGCGTCCCCTTCTGTCCCCAACACTATTTTAACATTTCGCTCACATCGGGTATGCTTGGTCTTGTTGCATCTATGGAAAGATATTTTTTTGCAGATCCTGGTTTCATGTCGAATTTCTTTAGATCTACTGTCTTCCATGACGTATTGTCGTAGGTCTTGAAATACAACACTCTGTTAGTCATATCTTTTGTTATTACCCATTGCGCGAAGCCGTAAATTGTGACGAGCGGAGCAGGGTGTTCCTTTATGACGCCTTTCGGGATGTCCACGATATTAAGCAGGTGTTCTGAAAGGTTTACGGCTTCTTCGGTGTTCTTTGGCTTAAGCGCGGCGTCTTTGGCTATGACGATCCTGACGAACCGCGACGGCGGGGTCCAGTCGCCGGGAATGCCCACCATGCCGCTGCCCACGCCTGTCGGCTCTATTTTTACTCCTGATATTGTCTTTGGCTTTCTGTCATTGCGGTCCAGGTGCACATAATTCCTCAGATTGGTCATATGCCAGTCAAAGCTTGGTCGGTTGGTCATGACGCCCAGCGGGTTGTCGTAAATATTGGTTTTGCCGTCGATGAACTCTATCACTATACTTTTTCCCGAAATATCCGCTATGGCCACGTGCAGACCCATGTCTTTAAGCTTTTTGATAATACCACCGGATACGTATATGCCGCTCATAGCGCTCTTTACTTCGTCAACCGTCGAAAAGCTTCCGAGCACCCATGTGCTGAAGTTCTCCAAATTCATAAATTTCCCGGGTACGGCTGGCTGGTACTTGGCCCCGGTGTACATAAGCGCGCTTAAGGATAGTCCTTGTTCGTTGAAACCGTCCACGAAAGTGTCTTTGATGCCAAACGCGTTTATTCCCAGAAAACCGTATTTTGTCGTAAACAGTATTCCGGGGTTACCTTTGGCGTCTTTGTTTTCCACATATATCCCGGCGGGAAAAATGACGATTTCCGATTTGAGGTCAATAGGAAATTCCATTGATCTGCCGTTCACAACGGCGTTATCTTTGGCTTTCAGTATAAAATTGGTACAGGCAAGTGCGCTGCCCTGGAATGCGAAACAGACGGCAAGAGCGGCCACAATAATTTTTTTCATAAAATTTCCCCTTTAGGTCTTGATGATACCTTACAGCCAATGAAAAATCAATAATCCCTATTTGTATAAATAAAAGCGGAATAAGGGCCTTAATAATTAAATTAATAAGCACCTCCTTTTAGCGGGTTTGAGTATATGAAGAAGGGGAATTGTGTGTCAAGAAGATTTCGGACATGATATATAAGGCGTTAAAGAAATTACCGTTTCAGAGATGCATCGATAGAGAATGCCTTTTAAGCCTTTTGGTTAACTGGAAAAAAATAGGGTTCTGTTGTTCCTTATTTGTAAAAACTGGTAAGGTGTTACCGCATTTTCGTCCGGATTTTCGGCCACCCCCCATGTGCTTTTCTTCATACCACCCTGTTGTTGTATTTTATGAGAGACCGTGCGGTTTTTTAAAAAGAGTCGTTCAGAAAATCAGGCAGATCGTTGCCTGCCGACATTTTCCAGTCAGGATCCCGCTTTTCCAGGAAGGACAGAATACCTTCCACGGCGTCGGGCTGGCGGCAAACCCACTGAAACAGGTCGAACTCCCGGGCGTCCATCTGGTCGATGGTCGCGGTCAGCCCCCGCCACAGCAGGTACTTGGATATGGCCACCGATACCGGTGCTGTCTTTTTAAAATCCCGGGCCCGTTCCAAAGCAGCCGGCAGCACGTCCCGCGCGGGTAGAGCGCAGGAGGCCAGACCCATCCTTGCCATTTCGGTCCCGCTGATCATGCGGCCGGAGAGCATCAGGTCCGCGGCCACGGACAGGCCCGCGATTCTGGGTACGATCACGTGGGAGGCCAGTTCAGGGGTCAGTCCCCGTCGCACAAACGCGAACTGTACTTTGGCTTCCTCGGCCACTATGCGGATGTCGCAGGTCATGGTGATAGTAACGCCCACGCCGATGGCATGGCCGTTGATGGCAGCTAATACAGGCTTTCTTATATGGTAGGGCATGACCGGCGGAAAGGCTAGCGCGGCCCGGGCATCATCGGTCTTATTTACGTCAAAAGCTCCGACTTCGCCGGAAAGGTCGGCTCCTGCGCAGAACGCCCGGCCAGCGCCGGTGATTACCACAGCCCGTACTGAGTCGTCCTTGTCGATGGCCGCCAGTGCATGTCCCAGGTCTCTGGCCATGGCCGGATTCCAGGCGTTCATGGCTTCTGGACGGTTCAGAGTGATGACGGCAACGTTGTCCTTGATGTCGAGCAGAATGGCGGTGTAGGTCATGGCTATACTTTCTCCTCTATAAGAACTTCTTCCCGGTGGTAAAGTATAGGAAGACGCCATTCCACGTCAAGGGGATTTTGGGTTAATGTCTAAAGCATGAAACAAATGATTTGTTTGAAGATGAGTTGATGGGGTCTGCTTTGTAAAATTTTCAATTCGTGCTGTGCTTTCGATAAAGCCATTGCGCTCATTGTCTCGATATGTTAAGCAAATCCTGAAGAACCACTCTCCGGAGAAATTTTAAAAATGAAAGTAATTGTTAATTCTTCTCTGGAATATAAAAAATGTATGTTTGCATAAAAAAGCCGGGGTTCTCCGGCTTTTTTTATTGTGAAAAAATTTATTTGCGGCTAGAGCCCTTTTTTTTCAAAAAAACGAAAGAGGCCCACAAATAACACACCCAGTATAATAATAATGAACCAATGATTTATTCCCAATGCATCCGGTACGGTAACCTTCCCGAAGTTACCCCAGGTTAATACGGTTTCTTTCAGTGCCGGATAGGCTTCCGCGAAAAAACCGGCTCCGACAATCATACCCAGAAGGCCAAAGGCGGCATCATAACGTCCCTCGCCCAGAGCACCCATCGCTGTTGCCGGACAGTACCCGACGATGCCCCACCCGATGCCGAAGATCAATCCGCCCAGAACGTTTCCGCCAAGAATTAAAGGTTTAATAGAAAGTTTGATTAATCCCAGATCATAGAGAAGGTAAATTCCGACCATGGCAACCAAAATGGTCGACAACATAAATTTTACAATAGTCATATCCTTGAAACGCAGCGCGCCCAATTGCCGGTCGAATCGGATGACTTGGGCTTTCTGCATACAAAAACCAAACAGAATTCCTGTGAAGGCACCCATTAAAAGTTCATTCATGACCATTACCTCCATACAAAATTCTGGCGATTATGACGCCTCCAATAAAGAAACATATCAGAGATACGTAACCGCTTACAGCTGCCTGAGCAAGACCGCTCAGTCCGTGTCCGCTCGGTCACCCATCTGCAAGGCGGGCGCCGAACATTAAAATAATACCACCCAGAAAGGCGGCAATCCAACGCTTGGTTCGCGAGGTTCCGAAACGCCCTTCCCATATTTGAGGAACTGCCACGGCTTTATTTTCTTTTGAGAGCAAAGCGGAAGCTAATGAGCCAAAGAACACGCCGACAACAAACAAAAACTGCCAATCGATTTTTACCTTCTCCTTGATAAAGTACTCCATACCGGCAACTTTATCAGGCGCGATAGTTTGCTCGATCAGTCCGGCGGCACGCACAAAAGTTGTAGAAGCGCCGAAGTACTTTCCTGTAATCAAAACAGAAAGGATGAGCAAAAGACCTGCCAGGACGCCGGCAGCATAAGGAGACCACTTTTTTTCACGCAAGACATTCATAAATCTTTACCTCCTCGACAAATGATTTAAAAAGGCCAGCCTGAATAATTACAATAGTATCTTGTTAGATGTAATTTTTTGAAATATCACTTCAACTTATGATAAGAACTATTTTCATTGTCTATAAGTATAGAAACAGGAGCGTTATGTGTCAAGAAAATTATGAAACGTAAGCCTTTCCGTTTGTAAGAAGCACATGAATTGTCCTTTTTTTGGTTTTCCGTCAGTCGCGACAATCGCGTCTCCGGGAATCAGATCACCATAACTTGTTGCGTTCGCCCCTTTCAAACCGGCCTGCTCGGCAGCTGACCCTTGTGCAATCCATAAAATGATGGTGTCGTTTGCATGCAACATCGCCTTGAGACGTTCATTTATCTTTGTTGTGTAATTCCAGGCCCAAATTCGATCGGATGAACTTGCCATTGCGGATAATCCGCGGCGACCCGATGACGGCGCTGGCTCCGCTGGGGTTGTAAATAGAGATGTTATTGCTGATACGCCTGCCTGCGGAATTCATAAAGAGCCCTCAAGGATTAATGGCGGCGTAAGTTTGAATAAAATGTTTGATCGTTTCGTCGTCTCCGCTTTACGACCGATCCGGTTTCGTAACATGTTTTTGATAAAGCCATTGCGCTCATCATTTCGATATGTTAAGAAGATCACCACTGTTTACTAGCCGGAGAGATTTTGAAAATGAAGTACGAACCGCAAGTT
>AWGX01000339.1 GCA_000495415.1 Smithella sp. ME-1
TATCATCTTTGATTTAGAAGTGGTCAGATTAATCGGCTATCGATAATAATATCGTTTTCGTATCTTAATACTTTTTTGACAGATAATATTTTTGCAGAGTTCAGGTTTCTGATATTAAGTTCCCCGACCGCCTCGATACCTTTGCCGATAATTTTCGGCGCGATAACAGTAACTATGCGGTTGGCCAAATTATTTTTTAGTACGGAAGTGATTATTTGAGAACCGCCTTCAATTAAAATTGAAGATATTTGTTTTGCCGCAAGAATATTAAATAGTTTTTTTAAGTCAACCTGACCTTTATTATCCGCTTTAACAGTTATTATTTCCACACCAGAAGAAACAATGCTTTTGAATTTAGCGTCGTCAGATCTTTTAATTGTGGCGATAAGAGTGGGAGCTTTAGAAATATTTTGTAGAACTTTAGCTTTAGGAGATATTTTTAATCCGGAATCAACAATAACGCGCAGAGGGTTACGTCCTTTTACCAGCCTGACAGTTAGTTCAGGGTTGTCTTGGGCCACTGTTTTTCGACCAACTAAAATAGCGTCGTGCTCGGCTCGTAGCTGATGAGCGAATTTAAGCGATGATGACGAACTTATCCACTGCGACTGACCGGTTGCCGTTGCTATACGTCCATCTAGTGTCTGGGCATATTTTAATGTTATAAAAGGCCGGCCTTTTTCCATGTAATAGAAAAACTTTTCATTAAGATTCCTGCATTCTTGTTCCAGAACACCGGTCCTCACTTCAATTCCATGGCGTTGCAGGTAATTAATGCCCCGGGAAGAAACAAAGGGATTGGAATCTATTGTCCCCACAACAACACGGGCAATTTTATGTTTAACGATGCTGTCTGTGCAGGGAGGTGTTTTACCTTTATGACAGCATGGTTCTAAAGTGACATAAAGTGTTGAGCCGGCGATATTTTCTCCGGCATTGTTGATTGCGTTTATTTCGGCATGATTTCCGCCAAATTTTTTATGATAACCCCGTCCGATAATTCTACCGTTTTTAACAATTACGGCACCAACCATAGGATTGGGGCCCACATTAAATCGTCCTTTACGTGCCAGCCCGATAGCAAGTTTCATATAATATTCGTCTTTCATAGTTTAATAACTACCTCATTATTATTTAAGATGTAAAGAAATTTATTGTAGATAACCATTCAGATATGATAAGAAAAAAAATTCATATTAAAAATAAATACGACTTAAGGAGAAATCATGAAAGGAGTTGTTCTTGCCGGTGGATTAGGCAGCAGACTCTATCCCCTGACAAAAGTCACCAATAAACATTTGCTTCCGGTTTATAACGAACCGATGATTTATTATCCCATCAGAATACTGGTCAATGCCGGAATTGAAGAAATATTAATCGTTACCGGTGGAAATAATGCCGGTGATTTTTTACGACTTTTGGAAAACGGCAAGGAATTCGGTCTTAGACACATTAATTATACATATCAGCAGGGAGAGGGCGGCATTGCTGCGGCTTTGAGTCTTGCTGAGCATTTTGCCGATCAGGACAAGATTGTTGTGGTTCTGGGAGATAATATTATTGAAAACAATATAAAAAAAGCCGCGGATGAATTTCGTCAACAAAAAGAAGGCGCCAGAATATTATTAAAAGAAGTTCCTGATCCACAAAGATTCGGCGTCCCGGTTTTTGACGGCAAGAAAATTGTTTGCGTTGAAGAAAAACCGGCCAATCCTGCTTCCAACTATGCCGTAATCGGAATTTACATGTATGATTACAGGGTGTTTGAATTTATCCGGTCGCTAAAACCTTCAGAACGCGGCGAGTTGGAGATTACCGATGTAAATAACTTTTATATCAAAGAAGGGAAGATGCAGTGGGATGTACTGAATGGATGGTGGTCGGACGCCGGGACTTTTGAGTCACTGCAATCCGCCGGTAATATGGTGGCGAAAACAGGAGCAAACAAAATATGATAAATGGCGTAACAATAAAAAAGTTGAAAGTAATTCCCGATGAACGGGGCCATCTGATGGAAATAATGCGCGCCGATGATGAATTTTTTCAGAAATTTGGTCAGGTTTACGTAACCACTGCTTATCCGGGGGTTGTCAAAGGCTGGCATTATCATAAAAAACAGTCTGATAATATGGCTGTAGTCAAAGGAATGATGAAGATAGTCCTTTACGATAGCCGCAAAGATTCGCCGACTTTCGGCGAAATTAACGAAATATTTGCCGGCTGCCATAATCCCGTTTTGGTACATATTCCGGCTTTTGTTTATCACGGTTTCAAATGCATTTCAGAAGAAGAAGCTATAGTTGTTAACACACCGACAGAAGTCTACAATTATAACGAACCGGATGAATATCGGCTTCCCGCGCATTGCAGTGAAATAAAGTATGATTGGGAAAGAAAAGACGGATAGATTTATAAGGTAAAGATATTTTCTTGACTTTAGTTTTGGATTTTTATAGCGTGTTCAAGAGGCTTGAGAAAGGCAAACCGTACTGAAAAGAC
>AWGX01000340.1 GCA_000495415.1 Smithella sp. ME-1
CCTGCCGCAAACAGATGAAGGAGCGATTGTCGGCATCGCCGATAAAATTGACACTATCGCCGGATTCTTCGGTGTGGGAATGCCACCGACCGGTACAGCTGACCCCTATGCGCTGCGCCGACAGGCTTTAGGCATCATTAATATTATTTTATCCCGCGGCTATTCTTTAAGCTTAAGTTTCCTGATTGACGAAAGCCTTAATCAACTCAAAGACGTTTTGAAAAGGCCTGTCGATGAGGTTAAAAAAGATATTCTGGAATTCTTTAAAGGACGCCTTCAAAACCAACTTATCAGCCAGGGATATGTTTATGATACGGTGGATGCGGTTTTGTCTACGGACATTGATGAACTTGTCGAGGTTATTGAAAAGGTCAAGGCTTTGCAGTCTTTCCGTCAAAATCCCGATTTTGAACCAGTTTCCATCGCCTTTAAGCGCGTGGATAATATTCTGAAAGATTTCCAAAACGGTCAGATTGATGTAAATCTGCTTTCACAGGAAGCGGAAATAAAACTTTTCTCTTCTTTTGATGATATCAAGACCCGGGTGGAAAAAGGTATAATTGAGAAAGATTTCATTGCCGCATTGAATAAACTGGCCGCTTTGCGTCCGTATGTGGATGCTTTTTTTGATAATGTAATGGTTATGGATAAGGATGAAAATATTCGTTTTAACCGATTATCGCTTCTGGCGGAAATATCAGCCCTTTTCCATAAAATTGCCGATTTTTCCAAAATTGTTACTCCAGATTAATTTTTTTACCGCTCTTTTCTTACGAAATATCAGGCGAATTGACATTAATATAAATACTTGTTAATATAAAACAGTTTTCGATATTAAGGAAAGAATTACTCCATGAACGATCAGCTAACTCCGTCATCTGCAACAAATATTAATGGAAGTTCAAAAATACGCAAGGAATTATTGGATATAACCAACCGTATCCACGCGGCGCAGAACATCAAACAAATTCTTATCGATTTAAAGAGTGGCATCCTTAACCTTTTTAATGCTAATTCTATAACTACTTATGTTGTCGACAAAACACGCAATGAAATTTATTCCATGTTCCTGGCCGGCACACAACTCAAAGAAATCAGATTACCAATAAATAATAAAAGTATTGCCGGGTACGTAGCGAACACCGGAACGATAATTAATATTGAAAATGCCTACAATCAAAAAGAGCTTAAGAGCATCGAGTCAGAGTTAACTTTTGATGACAGCTGGGATAAAAAATCAGGCTTTAAGACCAGGCAAATTCTTGCCACTCCGATATACCACAGCAGCCAGCTCATGGGTGTTCTCCAGATTATCAACAAAAAAATTGGAGAGGGGAAATTCTCTGAAGAGGAAATAGCATTAGCACTGGAAATTGCCGAAGTTCTTGGTGTTGCTTTTTA
>AWGX01000341.1 GCA_000495415.1 Smithella sp. ME-1
CATATTATTGATCCCCTTTCCTTCGGTTTAGGCGAGCGGCGGACTTACGCTGCCTTTTCTTTTTTCTTTGTTTTCAGATTTCCTTTTTCATCATAATCAGCCAGTTTCTTTGGACCATGGAAAATAGCCAGAGAACCGTCTATGTAACGATGGACTCTCACTTTAACCCTGACGTAATGGCAACGATACTGATCAGGGGGTATCTGTAAGATTTTTCCTTCAAAGCTGACACAATTATCGGGACTGACCGTGCGTTCGTGATGCTCACAAAGCGTGTCTTCGATATGTGTTCCTATCCAGGGCACAAAAGCCGATCCCTTCTCCAATGCTTCGTAGCAGAACTCTTTGTTGTATGCAGGCATATATACTTTCTTTAGATAACGGTTAGCCGCCTCCATAGTAGTAATATTATTGGCAGCAAGCTCTTTGGGCAGTCTGCCTTGATGTGTACGGAACATTCTTTCGCTTCTACCTCTTGCTTCTGGAGAATAAGCAGGAATCATCTCGATACCTAACTGTTGCATGGCACGACCAAACTGCGTAAGTTGCGTTTTGCTGACCTTACCCCCTTCTTCCGGTGTAAACCAGTAGTGACTGCCTCTGTCCGTATAGATGGAACTGAACAAACCCTTCTTCAAAATAACATCCTGCGCACCCTGAAAACTGCTGGCCGTGCCCTCCTCATGCACAAAAAACATACTGTAGTGTTCATTCGTTGCGTCATCCATCGTCACGATCAAATCCCACTTCTTACCCAAAACCCATTCATGGTCACTCCCGTCTTGATGGATCATCATCCCCGGCAAAGGGCTGCGTTCTCTTCTTAGGCGATGGGAACCTTTCTTTTTAGATCTTGTAACCAACCCTTGTCTCTGAAGGGTGTTTTTTACCCAGGTATAACTTCGCTGGCCGCCTTCTCTTGAATACCAGGAGTAAAAATGCTTCACGTTCCA
>AWGX01000342.1 GCA_000495415.1 Smithella sp. ME-1
TGCCGTCTTCTTCAAACTTATAACCCGAGCCCTGATTGGGATGGCTAAGGGCAATAGGCGTTATAATCATTGAACTTAGAGTATAGGATTCAATGCATGTATTTTGATATGATATATTGGCATGAATTGAATCAAAATTTACCGGGAAATTCGGCGCTTCCATGGTGCGCGCGAGCATTTCTTTTATGGAATCCTGGGCGAAAGGGCAACCCCAGACGGTCAAATTAGTTTTG
>AWGX01000343.1 GCA_000495415.1 Smithella sp. ME-1
CCTTACGGAACTGGAAAAAGTTGTAACCGAAAACGGTTATGAATATTTAGGTGAACTTAAAGCTAGTCTTGCCGACCCTATTGAAGCTTCCCGCGTCAAAGAACTCAGAGAGCTTAAATTAAAAGTAACCTGCGGCGCGATATTAAGTGTTATCATTTTTATGGGTTCAATGCAGCACTGGTTTGGTTTTCTGCATTTCATCCCTCGACAAATTATGCTCTGGGCGATGTTTATTC
>AWGX01000344.1 GCA_000495415.1 Smithella sp. ME-1
GCGCTATTTTTGTTGGTCCCGATTCATCGGGATTGTCGGCGTAATCGTTTATTTAGAAATGTTGTGAGTAAGTTTCCAAAGAGATATTATTAATTTAGGGGCTTTATAAATGAATCAAATATCAAAACAAATCCTTTTCTCCCGTGATGAAATTCAAAAACGGGTGAAAGAAATGGCTTCTCAAATATCTAAAGATTATGCAGGACGTGAATTGGTCGTGATCGGCATTCTGAAGGGTGCGTTCATTTTTATGGCTGATTTGGTTCGGGAAATAAGCGTCCCTTGTAAGGTCGATTTTGTCAGGGTAGCAAGTTATGGCGCAAGCTCTGAAAGTTCCGGTAAAGTGGTGATGACGAAAGATATTGAAACTTCAATTAAAGGCCGGGATATTTTGATAGTCGAAGACATTGTTGATACCGGTTTGACGCTGCAATATCTTGTTAACTGGTTGAAGGAAAGAAGTCCGAATTCGCTGAAAATCTGTGTTTTCCTTGATAAGCGAAAAAGAAGAAAAGTAACCTTTGAAGCGGACTATGTCGGTTTTACGATTGATGACGGCTTTGTGGTCGGTTATGGATTGGACTTTAACGAACAGTTCCGTTTTTTTCCCGATGTCTATATAATTAATCACTAAAAAAAAGGATAAGGAATGGTAATTCAGTGCAGGCAATGCCGGACAAAATTCAGATTTGATGACTCTTTAATGCAGGGGAGCGGCGTGTGGCTCAAGTGCAGCCGCTGCGGGCACGTTTATTTTCAGGAAAATCCTCTGCTGAAAAAGGATGCGGATTTGTCACCGGAGCCGGTCAGATCAATAAAAGAATCGGAATCCCAAACCGCTGCAAAGACCGAATCAAAGACAGAAACCCCGCATATTTTCTATCGCGATGTGGAAGGGTTACATTCCTTTGATAAGACAATAGAGACAAAAAAATATTTTGATGAAGAGATAAATCTGAATACAGAAAGAAAGCGGGATGAAGATATCAGCATGGAACAAGAAGAAGTTGAACAAAAAGAAATCTCATCTTCAAAGAGTTCCGGAAAAAACTGGAAGGTTGCCGTTGGCTCTGTTTTTATCATTCTGATAATCTCTGTCGCAATCTTCTTTATTTTCCCGCAATCCGGTGAACAGATTATTAAAAATGTTTTAGTATATATCGGAATTTCAGAACCGGCTCGTCCGGAAATTGCTGTTCCCCAGATGGTTAAACTTCAAGACGTACGGCATAGAGTGGTAAATAATTATATTTTGGGGCCTATCGGTGTTGTAGAAGGCACTGCTGTAAATCGTGCGGAATATCCGATCTCGCGGATATTAATAAAAGGCGATATTCTCGATGCCTATTCTGTGGTTTTAGGCGAACACACCAGTTATGCCGGCAATATCCTGACCGATGATGAACTTACGAACTTATCGGAAGAAGAAATATTCATGAAACTCTCGCGTCCGGAAGGTCTTAATAATTCCAACGATAAAATTATGCCCAACGGGCAGATACCGTTCATGGTTATTTTTACTCACGAGCCAGCGGGAGTAATCAAGGCGACGGTTGTGACAGTTGGTGCGGAACGCCTCCTTTCAGAGTAGACCAAGGCGATTTTTTCGGCTAACTTTGTTGGCACAGC
>AWGX01000345.1 GCA_000495415.1 Smithella sp. ME-1
GTGGTTTCCAGCAGCATGTCTATCCTTTGCCTGCGAAAGAAATAAAATCAATCCGATTTGATCCTATAAATGTTTCTGCCGTGGTTAAAGTAAAAAACTTCAGGATTGAAGACCAGCAAGGGCGTATCATTAAAACTTTCTTACCTCAGGATTTTAAACGAATTCAGCAAATTAATAAAGTAAAAATTAATGATGGCATTCTTACCATTTATGTTGATAAAAATGCGAATGATCCGATTCTTGTAATAAAAAAATCCTCAATTAAAAACCAAATAAATTGCCTGAGCTACGTAAAGGAGCGTGGATGGATAATAACCGGATACGCACTGATCTGTTTTCTGATATTGATTGCCCTGAATTATCTTTTATTATTTGCCATACTAAAGCAATATATTATCAGCATAGCATGTTTTTTATCTATTTTATTGTCTTTTGCTGTAATAGCGCGCTGGTGTTACTATATAGACGCTTACAGTGTCAATATCTTTTTCTGGGACCAATGGGATTTCTATGTATCTTTGTTTGAGAAGAAGAATCTGTGGGAACTCTTCCGCTGGCAGCATGGACCGCACCGGATGGGTGCCGGATTCATTTTCGCCAAAATCATTGCAGAGTGTTCAGGTTGGAACACGCGTGTGGAGGCTTTTGCCATAGGCGGCATTGTTTGCCTGGCTATGTTAACAGCGATTTTCTTGCGGAACAAACTCGGTCCGCGCTTGAATTGGGCGGACGCGGCAATTCCGCTGATTTTTTTGACACCAATGCAGTACGAAATCTTTGCGGGGACACCTATCCCGTCGCACGGAGCTGTTCCATTGCTATTGCTTGTGATGTATTGTCTCGTCTGGGTGGTCTGTCGCGGGCTGGTGCGTTACGCAACTATCCTGACTCTGAACTTTTTTTTGATCTATACTGGATATGGGATTTTCATCGGGATAATCACGCCATTCATATTTGGTATGGAGGCGCTCCATGCTCATGGTTTGCATGACCGAAAAGGTCTTTGGCTTGCGCTTACCGGCGTGGCAATTTCGCTTATTTCGGCGGGATCGGTCTTCATGGGATATCAGTTCTCTCCGGGTATAGCAGGTTTTCAGTTCCCGATTCCCGAATGGTGGCGATATCCGCAATTTATGTCGTTAATGCTGGCCAATTTTTGCGGCATTAAGAGTGTTACGCCGTTATCCTATATTACAGGCTTTCTCATACTTTTCCTTATGAGTGCACTGGCTTTGATTAACATGGTTCGATTTCTGAGATCCGGAGTCGCCGTAAACGAAGCGTCGGTCGCCGTGGTCGTTGCCATTCTGACGACTTTCACACTTATTTTCTGTGCCACCACGGCAATCGGCCGGATACAACTGGGCATGCCGAGCGCACAATCTTCGCGCTACATTACCAATATAATTCCCGGATTTTTAGGAATTTATCTGTGGATTATTTCCCTTCCGCCCGGCGTCCTACGAAGGATACTACTGGCAGCAATAGTTGCCGGTCTGATTGCCGCAAGCTTTCCCCTGAGAGCAGCAGACCTCAACACTCTGAAATGGTATATGGAAGGCAAGACTAAATGGAAGACCGTTTATCTGAATACGGAAGATATCGAAATGGCAACACGCGCGGCCAATTTCTCCATTTATCCGGTACCGGAAAACACATTTCTGAAGCAGAAACTGGAGTATCTTAAAAAAGAGAAGCTCAATCTATATCTGGACGTTCCATCATCTGCCGCCATCAGGCCGTCCGGAGCGGCTGACTAAAATATTTTTGAACAGGCAATATATTGGAAATGAACAGAATAAAAAGTAATAACAGAATTGAAGTGATTTCAAACAACGTGATTAATAACAAGTATAGTTCGGCGCTATTTTTTTACCATATTGGCTTTAATTGATGTTGTTGGTGACGTGTTGGCGAAAACATAATTTATTTAAATCGATAGGATTATGGTTTTTGTGAAAGAAAGAATTGCCATTCTCATAATAAACTGGAAATCATCGGCCATGCTTCTGCG
>AWGX01000346.1 GCA_000495415.1 Smithella sp. ME-1
GTCCTTTTTATGGGACATATTTGACTAATTAGTGTCCATTTAGAAACTGTTATTTTTGCAAGAAAAATATCTTCAGAATACAACATGGATCACTTCTTTAAATTTCTCAAAATTTTTCTAATAAAAAGTTACTCCCCTAGTATAAGTATAGGGCAAAGATATCCTCATGTCAAGAGAAACTTGACCAATGGTTATTTCTAATAATTACAATTCCTTAGCTATTTTTTTCTGCTGGTTTACCGGCAGGAAAATTCATTAATAATTACCAATGATTACAAACGTAACCATTGTACACAACAACCAGAAATTCCACTAAATTCTAGTTACGAATATTTTCTATTTGTTTCTTTCTTTAAGCAACCAGACACCCAGGACAACTAAAACCACCGCGGCTACGGCGCTAGGCCAGAGAGGAATTTCTAGACCTGCTGCAACAACATCAATTTTTAGAAAGAAGCGACATAGCTGAGCGCAAGCCAGAACAAGAAGTAAAATCCCTATTACCAACGACGCCGGACGTTTCATAATTTTACCTCGTGAAAATTATTTCACCCAATTTTCGATTTTCAAACCGGGTATACGTTTAAACTCCTTTTCGTTGTTGGTTACAAGAATTAAATTTAAGCACCTTGCCTGAGCCGCAATTAACATATCCATCGCACCAATCACTTTTCCTTTTCTTTCCAAATCAGCCCTGATTATGCCATACTCGCTGGCGGCGCTGGCATCAAAGTCGTATATTGCAAAGAAAGAAGCAAATTCCAGCAAGGCAACTCTGTTTTTATCGGGATAAGAACTCTTTGCCGCTCCGTATTCCAGTTCACTGAGCGTGATTGCAGAAATTCCGGCTTCATTTATTTTAATTTTGGATAAGCGATTTAGGACGGCAACCGGTTTTTTCTTGATCAGATAGATACATATATTGGTGTCTAATATATATTTCATTGGAAATCCTCGCGGGATTGCACGGGAGGTTGGTTTCGTTCTTCCATAAAATCGTCGGTAAATTTATCGATGGTGTTCATGAGCGATGCCATCTTTTTATTTTTCGGCATAATCACAACAATATCGTCGATTTTGTTGATATACACTTCGTTGCCTTGAAAACGATATTCTTTGGGCAGCCTGATCGCCTGACTTCTGCCGTTGGTGAAAATTTTAGCTGTATTCATAAAAAAATCTCCTTATTGGAGACCTTTGCATACTGGCTAATTTGTCATTTCGACCAAAGGGAGAAA
>AWGX01000347.1 GCA_000495415.1 Smithella sp. ME-1
CTGCTGAGACAGTAAAAATGACTTTAAAACAAAACTTACTTTGCTTTGTTAAAATATAAAACAGTTGTTCCTGTATGTCAATGAAAAGCTGTCTGTCTCAAATTGCCAACGGAATATATACTCTTCTTGAATTTCTCAATAAAATGCTTATAACTCATTAACTTTTATTTCAAACGACTGCAATCTTTACAGGATGGATTTTTCTTTACAAGTTGAACGTTCATTTCTCCTGACAAACCATCCCAGAGCAACAATTTGTTTGTCAATAATTCTCCTTT
>AWGX01000348.1 GCA_000495415.1 Smithella sp. ME-1
AAAAAAAACAGACTAAAACGCATTGGTTTTGAAGCAAACCTGATAACCTTGGGAATGTATAATCAATTAAAGAACAGTATTCCTGAAGAAAATTTAGTAGCTTTAAATGGTGAATTGAAATTCCTTCGGGCATACAAAGATAAAACGGAAATAGCTTTGATGGCCAAGGCCGCGGAAATTTCCTCTTCCTCCATTCGCTCTCTTATTGACAGGATAAAACCCGGTTGCACGGAAAAAGAAGTGGCACTGGAGTTGGAGGTAGAAGCGCGAAGAGTGGGAGCTGATGAGCTTGCGTTTAGTACAATTGTTGCCGCGGGAGAAAATGCAGCGTTTCCCCATGCTAAACCAACGGATAGAAAGATAAAAAGAGGCGATCTTGTTGTTATTGATTTTGGTGTCAAGTATAAGGGTTATTGCTCGGATGAAACCTGCACAATTGCTTTTGGAAAATTGACAGTCAGGCAAAAAAA
>AWGX01000349.1 GCA_000495415.1 Smithella sp. ME-1
TTCTCCTCGTTCGCCACGGGACGCTGGACTTCCGGTGCTCCGCAACTGGCACGCTTCAATGGATTTCCTTCTATCAATATCTGGGGAGAACCTGCGCCTGGAAAGAGCTCCGGAGAAGCAATGAAAGCCATGGAGGAAGCCGTAGAAAAACTCCCCCAGGGATTTGGTTTCGACTGGACCGGACTTTCTTATCAGGAACGGATGTCCAGCACACAAGCTCCTCTTTTATACGCTTTTTCGATTTTTGTTATTTTTCTTTGCCTGGCCGCGCTTTATGAAAGCTGGACAATACCAATATCCGTTCTTCTTGTACTTCCGCTTGGTGTCATCGGCGGG
>AWGX01000350.1 GCA_000495415.1 Smithella sp. ME-1
GTGTTGTAGTCATTACCGGCGGAACGGGAAAAGGTACTTAATAATATTGGATTGATAAGCGCAAGGAACGGTAAATACGAAGAGGCTTTAGACAGTTTTCATAAAGCATTGTATCTGTTTAAGGATATTGACAATAAATTGGGAGTAGCAGATCAGCTTGGCAATATAAGCTCTGTCTACCGCGATACCAAACAATACGACAATGCCCTGAGCATCTGTCAAGACGCAATGAAAATTTATAAGGAAATAAATCACAAACCGGGAATAGGAGACCAGTACAGTAACATAGCCTATCTATTAGTAAAAAAAGGAGATTTAACTACCGCGCTTGATTTCTATAAAAGTGCCATGCCCTTCTATAACGAAGCCGGCGAGCAAGAAAAGGCCGACCTGACAAAGAAGAATATAGAGAACCTTGAGAAAAGTGGTGTCGTCTAAATTATAAGGCTGGGGACTTCCCCAGCCTTATTTTGCCATATGAGATCTGTTCTTCAGAAAATGGAATAGTCTAAATCTTGGAACATATCATTATAAGAAAATTATTTTTCATCCATTAAATGCCCTGACCTGTATCAACAATTGGCCTTGCTTCAATAATTTTGAAACGAACAAGATAATTGTCTTTATCTTTTGTATCTTTTTCATCTTTCTTTGTTTGCATATTAAAAGATTTTTCCCACTCCACATCATCACCTTCACCCCGCTCTTTCAATAAAACCGGATTCCGCGACAGATCAATAAAATCTGATTTCAAATAAATCCGGCAACCCTTAATTTTTAAGCCTTTGCCACCTTCTTCGGGCAGAAGTATCAGGCAGGAAGCATAAGGATTTTCTTTAATATTAACCAGAGAGCGTGAATCCTTTTTTAAAACAAGCGTAAAGTATTCATCAGCAGTAAGAGCTGCCGAACCAAACACGGCAATGTCAGTCTGTCCTTTTTTGTTAGATGTGCTTAAAATATTAATTCTGTTTTCCTTTAATAAAACATCTTTCACCGTTTTGCTAATAGCCATACCTTTATCCTCCTTTACATATATAAATTTTTATTGAAATAAAAATTAAGAAACCCTCTGCCGTAAGCTTACTTTCTATCCCCTTTTCATTGATGATGCTTGTTCAGCCTCATCAAGTGAATCATATCCCTTGTCTTTTACCAGAAATGTGTATAGTTCTTCCGCCATATTAATGTTCTGCGCCTGCTTAGCCAGGATATCTTTGTTCAGTAGTTCCAGCGTTGCATCGGAATAGGTTTCCAGTTCACCCCTTAAGTATGTTTCAAAGGAAGTCAAAAAGGCGGAATCTTCGGCACTGGACAATGGGCGGCCTCCGCTCATTATTCCCGGATATTTTTTCATCATAGAACGTTGCCATGTGCAATAGTAACCGACGATTATATCTATAATTGGATTACTGTTTAGCAGGGGAATCAGATTATCCATGCGCGCATACTTATGTGTCATAAGATTAATCCCCTTCTCTTCTGCCTTCTCCAGGTCACTCAGATAGCTTTCCAGAGTATCCCTTGACCAGCATGAAAATTGCGCTTTACGGTGAAGCTTGAAGCTCTCAGGATAGTCCTGACAGGAGCTTTTCCTGATTGACGGCACGCTCAAAAACATTTTGAGCTCCCTGGCCAGTATTTTTTCTATTATAGCTTCATTTGCCAAACTCATTGTCTGCCACTCCTTTTTGTTTTGTACCACGCATAAGTTGCGCTCATCCCCTCAATGAACGGTGTATACGAGAATCCGATTTCCTTAGTAATAAGTGCGCCGGAATAAATAAGATGTTCATCAAGGGGAAACGGTAAAGGAATACCCTGAGCATCAATTTGATTAATGTTCCTATGCTCTACCTTGATATGTTCTCCTGTGATTATCCTGAGCACATCAACGAACCTCGAGTAAGAAATCAGTTCTTCACCTGATAAATTAAACGCCTTTGTATAGGCATTCCCGTTTCCCATACATTCGATTATTGCACGAACCACATCCCATACGGAAACAAACGTAAAAAGTGCAAGCTCATTATCCGGAATGATGATGGTCTCTCCTTCCTGAACCAGGTCAAAGAAATATTTTTCCCGTGGCGCGTAGTTGTATTTTCCGTATATGAACGTAGGCCGGAAGATTGTCCATGGAATATTATTTTCTGTGCACTGAGATTTTAATTCTTCTTCGGCCAGATGCTTATTGTAAGCATAATCGCCATGCGGCCCTGGTTGCGGTCCCGTCAATTTAGCAGCCTCTTCACCTATCGGCAGGTTATTGGTTTTTTCGTAAATGGAAGATGTGCTAATATATACATAGTGACCAATTGCATGAGACGGAAGTGCAGAAATCATCATGGCAATATCTTCAGGAGTATAAGCACAGAAGTCAACTACCGCGTTCCATTCTTTAGATGGTATTGCTTCACACATGGCCTCCATATTGTGGCGGTCACATTTGATTTCCGTTATACCTTTAATGTTTAGTGGCACATTTCCCCTGTTCATGACGTAAATTGAATAGTCCGGATTTCTGGAGAGATCCTCCACGAACACTCTGCCGACAAAGTAGCTGCCACCAATGACCAGTACATCTTTCATAAGTTTTTTATTTCCTATCCAATCCAGACATTTCGTTCGCGAAGCTTTTCGTCTTTTATTTTACTCTGAATTATCGGACCGTGATCCAAGAGAAAAGTGCTTGACGAATCTGTCAGACCTTCTGCCTTGAGTTCAGCAATTATCATCGAGCAGATTTCTTCTACCATCTCGGGTTTAAGATGGAAATCCGCACTTTGTATTAAGAAACCTATTTTTTCAAAAATCTCTTTCCCGAGCCGCGGCAATTCAACAAGTGCCCTGCTCATCCACTTATAAAAAGGTGTATATCGTCTGTTGATAAGAAAAATAAGAGAAATAACGTCGATACAAAACTTAGTCTCGGCATAGCGGATGGCAAACTGATCTTCTCTTTTGATGCAGCGTCCAAGATTATACTGGCCGGACTGAGCAATTGTCATGCATCGCGCTGCCATCTTTTTGAGTCGGACATCATCCGGGTAAAATTGCAAAAGCCGGTTACGGATTGAGCTGAATTCGCCGAGTGGGTCATAGAAAACCTTACCGTTTGTTGCGGCAGCAAGTGCCGATTCGGGAACTACCATCCATTCTTCATTATTTTGAGGAACGCTTGTATAGCCAATGTACCGGGAGTAAAAATTACCAATCTCGAATACACCAATTCTATCATTTCCCCATTCACTCTGTTTTCTTGAACCGTAGCCTAAAAATGTTGAGGGAAGTTTTTCGTATTTCTGTATCAGTTCTTCGGCAATGTCATCACAATCCTCGCGAGTCAACCAGATGCAGAAACCGGGACCCCAGTCGTGGTCGCGAGAAATTTCATCATCGAATCCGAAACATTCGGACCCGTCGCCCACCAGCCCGCACGCAATTCGATCTGCGTGCAGCGGGAAATCCCTGAGGATCATGGGAAGACCATGTTCATGAAAATATTGTTCGGCAAGTGTCAGACCATTCATTTTAAAAGTACCGAAAACAATAACTCATCTTTGGCGATGCAATGAGGTTAAAGATCGAATGCGTCATAAATCAATTTGAAAAATTGTTCCTTCAAATCTTTCTATAACTTAATTTACGCCGCTTAATTTATTTACCACTTTTTTTGAATGGTTGTGAAAATAATCCCAAAAGCCGTTTAGACGAATCGTTCAGTACAGTGTCATGCAGCGAATTACCGTGAGAATCCATTGTCACCAATGCCGGCAGGTCTTTAATAGTTAACACCCACATAGATTCGGGTTGTCCGAATTGTTCAAGATATACTCCTTCGACTTTCGTGATACATTCTGCAAGATATTGCGCTGCACCACCGGCGGCATGCAAATATACGCATCCGCATTCGGACATGGCTTTTCTGGTTTTTTCTCCCATGCCGCCTTTACCCATGATGGCTCCCGGACGGAGCTTGGATATTATTTCGGCCTGATATGGTTCCTCCCGCATGGAGGTGGTGGGACCGGCTGCTGTAATTTTCCATTGGCCCTTTTCCTTAATCACGACCGGACCACAATGGTAAATCACCAGTCCTGAAAGGTCTATGGGCGATTTATTTCCTGAAGCAAGGTACTTGTGAATCTGGTCGCGTCCGGTCACTATGCGGCCGGAAATGCTTACCATGTCACCTACGGCAAGTCCCTTTATGATATCTTGTTGAAACGGGGATGTGATCTGCTTTATATCCATTTTTTTATTTCTCCCTTCTGATTGAGTTCAACGACATAACGTCTGGTAGCCCAGCAGGAGTAACTCACCGTCACAAAATAGCTTGCCGGGTGTCGGCCGGCATAACCGATCTTAACTCCCAACAAAGTAGTTTTGCCTCCAAGTCCCATGGGACCAATATTCAACTCATTTGCCTGTTTCAGGACAGTCTTTTCCAAAGATGCCAGTAAGGGTGAGGGGTTTTTATCTTCCAGTTTCCGGAAAAGTTGTTTCTTAGCGATGAGATAACCAGACGCTCTGTCTCCGCCTATGCATACCCCCAGAATTCCCGGAGCACAACCTTTCCCTTGAGCCTGAAACACCGCATCCAGAATACAGCGTCTTACTCCTTCCATATCTCTGCCCGCTTGAATTTTCGAATTGGGCAGACTGTATTGTGTACTCATATTTTCAGACCCTCCGCCCTTGAGCATGATGCTTATTCTGGTAGGACCGTCAGACGGCTCAAAATGAATTTGCGGCACATACATGCCTGTATTATCAAGGGTGTTTTTCTCGGTCAGGGGACAAACACAGTTTTGCCTGAGGATACCTTCTTTCGTGAGTTTTCTTATCGCATCCTTTATCGATTTTTCGAGATGGAATATCGACTTGTCCGGTCTTCCTTCGATCATAACCAGAATTGTGCCTGTATCCTGGCAAATGGGAAGGCTTTTCTTAGATGAAAGAACTATGCTTTTTAAAATGATATCAAGTGTTGTTTTCGCTACAGAACCTTTCTCTTCCCGTGCAACTGCCTTTTTAATCGCATCAGTAACATCTTTCGCTAATACTGTACTCGTCTTACGAATGAGATCATACATATTAAATCTCCCCAATACATCAGTTTAGTAGTTTATCCACGACAATGAGAAAAGCAAGGATGGTGCCAATAGATCCATATTTTATTAACATACTAATATCATGGATACTATAAATGAATACATCAGGTACTCTGTCTAAAACATAAGAGAAGAAAATGACCAGAAATGTCCCTTAAATGACCTATGCGTATTTTGAAGTATCCATTAAATTAAATACCGATTTAAAACACGCTGCACAGCCAGCACTTTTTTAATGAGAAAGAGAATGATTCATGCTTTTAAAACTTGGATACTTTATCCAAGAATACAGCCTTAGATATGCGTTGACTAATTAATATGAATAGATTATTACTGTCAAGCAAATTCCAAAAAAAGGAGGTATGTCATGAACTCTAATCGTATAAATCGTGCAGCCCTGACAATTTTCGTTTGTGTCAGTTTATTTTTCCTGACTGGTTTTCATTCATCAGCGCAAGGCTTAGAACTAAAGAGTTCGGCCTTTGTTTCAGGTTCAATGATTCCTTCACTCTATACCTGCAAGGGAAAAGATATTTCCCCGCCTCTCATGTGGTCAGGTGCACCTGCCGGCACAAAGAGTTTTGCTCTGATTTGCGATGATCCTGACGCACCCATTGGCACTTGGGTGCACTGGGTATACTACAACATTCCAGCTTCGGTGACTTCGCTTCCTGAAGCTTTAGCAAAGACTGAAAAACCTGTTCAGGGAGGTATTCATGGCAAGAGCAGCTTCGGTGATTTCGGCTATGGCGGACCCTGTCCGCCCTGGGGCACTCACCGCTATATTTTTAAGCTCTATGCGTTAGATACCATGCTCACATTACCTTCAGGAGCAAAAAAGAAAGATGTCCTGAAAGCCATGGATAAGCATGTTTTGGGTAAGACTGAGCTCATGGGGAAATACAAGAAAAAATAAACATAGATAGATCAATGAATTAACTGCAGTGGTATTTTGAATTCTTGCTGTCATTAAAATTTTGGAATGGATCATGGTGGATGCACTGATCCCTTCTCAAAATCTTTGAGGAGGAGAAATTAAATGATTGAGGAAAAGTATCAAAAACATGCAAAAATGCTGGAAACTATTATCAAGATTATCGATGCCATGGGAATTCGCATTGTGGAGATGTGGGATCGTCATGTCAAAGTCCTTTTACCTCTTGAACCAAACGTCAACCACATAGGAACGATGTATGCCGGTTCTCTGTTTACCGCCGGCGAGTTTATGGGCGGGGCAGTGTATATGGCCTCCTTTGATTATAGCAGGTTCTATCCCATAGTTAAGGCAATAAACATTCAATTCCGCCGCCCGGCAGTAACAAGTGTAACTGTGGAGGCAAACTTAAGCCAGGAAGAAATAGATGCCATTCAGCGCGAGGCCGATGCCAATGGAAAGGCAGACTGGAAAATGGATCTGGAAATCAAGAATGAAGCGGGCGAGGTATGTTGTATCCTGCAGGGTACCTGGCAGTTGCGAAAAGCATAAATTCAGAAATTTAAAGGTGTCCTGACCTATTCTTAATTTGACAGATAGTGTCCAATCAAGATGCGTCTTGACAATTGTTACACCTACTAATCCACAACATTTGGAAGTCATTAGGATTGAGGATTACGGATGGGAAGGTAGCTCTCATATTCTCGGTTTTTATCTTTTCCCTTTCCTCGCAATTATTCGACCTGTTTCCGTATTCATAAATTCTTCGTTTGGAGTAATACCAACACGACCCAAGTCTAAGCGATCAGCATCCCAGCATGTTGCTATATGAATATTTTTAGTACACTTTACTTTTGCATGATCTCTGAGTGCAGTTAACAGATCTTGAAAAAGATCTTCAGGAAGAATGGAGAAATCTGTTCTCATAGATGACACCCATTCGGCAGCCCTTCTACCATGATCAGGATCGTTACCATCATCTAAACGACAACTATCATGAAATAAGGCAAATAGTTCAACCAATTCAATGTTTGCTCCCGTTTTCTTGGCAATGATAAGGCCATTTTCAAAAACACGATTCCAATGGGTTAGACCGTGAATATCAGATGATGCGGAGCTTTTATTTTTAGATACCTCATTCCAGAATTCACTGAATTGCATAATTCCCATCCCATTTCTCCTTAACACACCATCGACACATTTACCTTATGTTAATCTGTCTTCGTTGTTATACTTCACGCTCAACTATTAAACTTTGTTCAATTTTCTTTTCGAGTATGAATTTCTTTTTTGCTTCGTCCCACACATTTATAAAATAAACTTTGTGTTGTTTATTGTTTTTTGAATTTTTTATTTCCGTTTCACTACAACTCGATGTAATAAATAATCGACTATTTGGTTTGTAGTGTATTCCTTCGTCGTCAACGACATTTCTATTGCTATAACATTCCGCATAACCCATGCCATCTCCTAACGGCAGACTGTATATTCTGCCGTATCGTATGTCTACCATAGCACCAACTCTGCAAATAACTCCGCAATTAATAATTATTGCAATATAATAACCTCCAAAATCCACATTCCTATTTTTATAGTCTTTAGTAATTTTTGTTTTATAGAGTTTCCAATAAGGATTACTTGAAAAATTAATTTTTGCTTTTTCAGATAACGGAAATATTTCAACTTTATATTTATCAAACGAATATCCTTCAATTGTTTTCTCCGATGGCGATAATGAATCAGACGGAGATGATGAACAGCCGCATAAACTAAAAAAAATAAACAGCATTATGAAAAATTTAACCATTATTTTCTTCATCATAACAACGCCATAAACAAGATATTGATTTAGAATTTTTAATACAAGGAATATAAAACTAAAATAGTAACACCATTCCACCATGGAGGTTAAAGATGGAATGGCGTTGAGAGGTTCTGTTTTACGACATTCGAGGCAACACAATCACTTTTTTGGATTCCCTCATTTCATATTGAACCAACCCGCAGTGTTCGAGCATTGAACAGACATAGTTTCCTCTGGCTTGTTCTGATCCTGTCGCGTTGCGTATCAATTCATCTGCGCTACCTGGAAAAGCTGGCACTTTATGCACAGCCCTAACAAAAAGATAAAGGTTTGTGTTCTGTTGAAAAGCTCTTTCAATTGCATCTAAGCATTCTTTTCCAATCGGTATCGTGAAATCTCCACTATGAATATGAATAATTTCTGAGTTTTTATCCTCTATTGTGAAAATTCCTTTTTTCAAACCTTCCATTCCTCTTCCTGGCGTAGTCAAAACGTTTTCCACATTAATTTTTTCTAAAATAACATCCCACCAAGACATTTTATCCTCCTCTTTTACATGCTCAATTTTAAATGTATTAGAGCTGTGAGTATTACATTTCGTAAGAAATACATTTTGTCCCTTTTCAAAACCTGTTGTTCTCAGCGCATCCACAAGACGGATTTTTTGATCTAAAAAGTCATACAAATCCGGACAAATCCACGGAACATCCTGAGCAGTTAACCTCACTCCGGCATTGTAAGCTACACCATCAATAAGAAGCGTTATAGGAATTCTCATTCCCTTTTTTAGGGGCAATCCATGATTCTGATTTTTATGAATGCTTATTTCCAGCCTATCCGTATCCGGGCATACTATCCGTCCTGTAATTATTTTTCCCTGACCGCCGACAGATTGCAGATTATTTTTACTGACAGGTATTGCCTTGTTTCTTTTTTCCCCTTTTTCTTTTTTTTCACGCTGATACTCCCATATTTTATTATCCAGCAATCTGGGAGTAAGTTTCGGGCATTCTACTTTCATTCTATAGCAAGCGCTTGATAACAAATCCTGACATTCTTGATTACTGAGTTGCTTTGCAATAGCATCATTTATAAATTCCTTAATCCATCTGTCCGGTTTGATTAAGTCCCCTGAGCCGCACAACATTAAAAAATACTTAAGAGATATACCGCTTCCTTGTCCTTTTATTTTTCTGATGTCATTTTCAAAATCAGCATTATTAATTATTTTTGGAACATCTTGGAAATAATTCACGTTATATTTTTGAAGTGTTTTCGCAAATTGCAGAACAGCTTCTGATTTTAAAATTCCTTTACGCGCAGACGTCCTCTGTCTATTACGAAATACATTATCAGCAAAGAATCTTATTCCACTCGCTTCCATTTTTTCTATGAAGTGTTTTATGGATTCCTGATCTTCAGTTAATGCAATAGTTTCCCTGTTTGACCTGATTCTTTGTAAACCATAGTAGTCGCAATATTTAATTACAGTGCGTCTTGTACCTTCGTATTTTACGCCTATTGAATAGACCGAATCTATTACACATAGAGGGAGGCTCTGATAAAAGTATTCATCGTTCAGTTTTGTGTTCTGAATATCAAGAACACTGACACAAAATTCTTTTACTTTAATTATATCCATTTCTGTAATCATATTTGCCTCCTAATTCCGCCGGTAATGACTACAACAC
>AWGX01000351.1 GCA_000495415.1 Smithella sp. ME-1
CAAAACGGGTGACCAGTTTCAGACTTGGAGATACGATGAAATCCGTGCCCACACGCAGTCTCTGAAAAAAGAAAGCTGTGCTGGGGTTATCACGAAAACTAGGTTGCGCCTTTGGATCCGGATAACTTGCATTATACCATAAAGGATCCGCTACTGTAGTTTTGTTTAAGTACATTCCAGCGGCATAGTACTCGCCGCTAACCTTTACGTCAACCGCGAAGGCTGAC
>AWGX01000352.1 GCA_000495415.1 Smithella sp. ME-1
GGTAAAAACCCTGATTCCCAAAATCGTTGTCATCAAGAGTACAGTACTTCCCGGAACAAACAAAACATTGCAGGCAAGTTATCCTTACCTCAGTTTTGTTTCCAATCCGGAATTTCTGACCGCCAGATCCGCGCGGCTTGATTTCATTAATGCCTCGCGCATTGTGCTTGGTGGCATTGATCGTAATTCAATACACGCAGTTGCGGACCTCTATCGGACAATATGCATACACACTCCGATTTATTATTGTACATGGGAAGAAGCGGAACTGGTCAAGTACATGGCCAATTGTTTCTTTGCTCTTAAAATTTCCTATCTCAATGAAATCTACAAGATCTGTCAGATTATCGATTGTGATTACAGTTTTTTAAAAAGAATGTGGCTGGCGGATGGTCGGATCGGAAATTCGCATCATGAAGTTCCCGGGCATGACGGAGATTTCGGTTTCGGCGGCACTTGTTTTCCAAAAGACATTGCCGCTTTTGTTGAATATGCAAAATCGATCGGAGCTCCGATCGAGACACTCAATGCCGCGCACAAGGTTAACGAAAAAGTACGCAATAAAAAAGACTGGCAAATATTCGACGATATGGAGGATAAATCATGAAATTGCTTTTTGTTTACGACAACTCAATCGGTATTCATTATCTCAAACAGGCCTTATCCTGCGTTCCGCCGGAAAAAGCGGAAATCAAGATCATCAAGTTATCTGAATATCCGGCATTCGATGACTCGCAATTTGATGGCCTGATCTACAATACTTTCCCTGATGAAAGTCATCGGCATAAATTCCGGAAAGATCTGATCGCCGTGACTGACGAAAAATTCATAAGTTTCGCATCTAAAAAGAAATTCCTGTTGCTTGATTCCCACGATGACGGCAACAATGATGCTTTTTGCCGTTTTGGCTATCCGAAATATCCTCGAATCAAGCTTGCGCCAGGCACAAAAATGCAATCCCTGCTTAACATTGCGATTGAAGTCCCCTTTGCCGTCAATGTGCAATTCATGAATACCACGAAGCAAAAAAGCGTACCGCTGGTTTACTGCGCAAAACTCGACGGATACGAAACCGATATCCGGAAAAAAGTATTCGACGCGATTGCACCGTTCAACCCATTTATCAGCCGTCTTGATCTTTACGCTTATGCCGACGTATTGACTAAAGCAAAAATCGTTGTCGTTGCGCCCGGATGGGGCGAGGTTTGCTTAGCGCATTACGAAGCGCTGGCGGCCGGCGCCATGCTCTTCGCGCACGAATCCGTACGCAACTACAAATTGTTTCCTTTTGCCGATCTGATAGAAGACAAACACTACGTCCTCTATAACCTTGAAAACATCACAGAAAAATTGACTGATCTCATGGCCAATTCGTTCAAAGTAGCCAGGATTTCCAAAGCAGGAAGCAAGGCGTTTTACAAAGGATACAATCTCAGCAAAACAGCCGAACAGATTATCGATTTCTTTAGTGAGAGGTGAATTCATGACTCAAGCCATGAATTATCATAAAAACGATGAAAACACTTTAACAACAAAACTTTTAAAGGGAGCAAAATACCATATGAATATTATTGAATCTCTAAAATCTTTTTTGCAAGGATCTGAAGAAAGAGCAATGCATAAACTTCTTGCTTCTATGAAAGCACAGCAAGCAAGCAATGGTTGGTATCGGCGCTTTACCGGTAGGTCTAAAACATTCAAAAAGAATCAAAGAAAAGGTCTGTAAAGGAGTAAAATATGATATCAGGAAAACTCTCAATTATTATTCCCTTTGCTCAAGAACATCCCCAAATCGCCTTTACCGTACAATCCATATTTGCCGAACTGCATGACCGCTGCGACTTTGAAATCATTGTCATTGATAATCATTGTAATGAGTTGCAAGAACAACTGGATAAACAGGGCAATAAACGCGACAAAGGCGGAGAATATATGAAGTCACTGGCCGGAGGTTCGCGGCCATGGCTAAAATATCTGGCCTATGACACAAAACTTTCCCACTGGCAGGCAAAGAATATGGGCGTGGCCAATTCTGATGGTGAATTTCTGTGGTTCGTCGATTCACATTGCATCCCATCACGAAACGCATTATTTGATATGTTTTCTTATTATAGAGAGCATCACAAAGAATTGCATGGCACTCTGCATATGCCGCTTGCCTATATGCTCGAAAAACCTGGCGTCGAACTCATTTATAAACTTGTCACTCTGCCGGAAAACGGCGTAGTGCATTACAGTTTCACACGCTACAAGCAATCCGACAAACCGTATCAAGTACCCTGCATGTCCACCTGTGGAATGATGATGTCCCGTGAGATCTATGATAAACTCGGCGGCTGGCCGGAAGAACTGGGAATTTATGGAGGCGGAGAACATTTTATCAACTTTACCCTGGCTGTTTTGGGATATTCCATTAATATTTTCCCTTCCTGGCCGCTTTACCACTATGCCGCTCCGCGCGGATATCATTGGAATTACGACGATTATCACCGCAACCGATGCATAGCAACATTTATGTTCGGCGGCGATGCGTGGGCGTACAAATATATCATGAACATCAAACCGCACGGAGCAAAGCATGATGATTATAAAAAAGCTATTTTATCCACAATTATCGGTTCGAAGTCATGCATAAAACATCGTGAATTAATTAAAAATAGACAGGTTACGACGATTGCTTACTGGTTACAAAATCAAGCAATCATTCTCCCTGATGATTTGATTGATATGAATTATGTGGAGTAAGTAATTATGCAAATAGGCGTTATTATTCCTATTATTCAAGATGTTTTCATAAATGGATTATTGAACAATATTAAAAATAACACAGTCCAACCTGCTAAAATAATTATCGTTGACAATAGCAGGAATAATATTATATTAAGCACAAAGAAAATGCGTTCTAGCATTAAAGTCTTTAGACCAAACATTCCTCTTGGCGTAAATGCATCATGGAACTATGGCATCCATGAATTGGTACAGGATGTTGATTTAGTTTCGGTATTGAATGACGATTTGTTAATTGAAAATTATTTTTTTGAAAAGTTAACAAAATTGGTGTCGCTGCATAAGGATGCAGCCGTGTTTTGTCCGGAAACGGTAGAAACACCGGAAATGATGTTAAAAACTCCGGCGTTGGGGCTGGAAAAACGTGATGTGATGTATAGAAGGGAGGGGTGGGCCTGGACGATCAGGTCATCGGTTGCGGTAAAAATTCCCCCTATACCTGAAAAGCTCAAGACATGGTTTGGCGACGACTGGTACTGGACACATTGCCAGAGACTAAAACAGCCGTGGATAAAGATGCTTAATAACTGGTGCTATCATTACGTTGGCCAGAGTAACAAAATTGTTAAAGCTCACAGTACGCTTAAGGCTGAGAGAGAATTGTTTAAAGCCTTGACATAAATAATCGGTGCTGCCTCACCGATTATGGAGAAGATATTCATGGTTTACCTGCAAGTTTTCCATGAATCTTTCTTCTCAAAAATGGGCGCTCATGGGTTTCCTGTGAGCGCCTTTGTTTTTTCTATTATATATTTGAATCCATTCTGCACGAAAAGTATCCTGTTCGATAATAGATAATTTTTGTTTTAGCCTGAACCAATTGTATGTTTTTTCGAAATTATGCCATGACGGATCGCATCCCATGGCAACGATAGCCTGCTGCTGCTCTTTGATGATTTCGTTTAATGATTTACCTGTTTCCACTTTTGCCATGATTAATTCCTGCAAAGAAAATTGTTTTAATTATATTTCAACGTCGTGATTTCGAAATAAGATGCGCGTGGACTCGATATCCTCAACCCTGCCGGAAATTGCTCCGCACTCTGCCCAATCATTAAGCCATTTCTGCTGCAGTGGAGTTAGTTTTTTCCCGGGCTGCTTGACTTCCAGTTCGAAATGCCGGCCGTTGATACAACCCAGAATATCAGCTCCGCCTTTAATACCGTATCCTGTCTGCGTTCTTATTTCGGCCTTACAACCCGGAACTGCGTTTAAATAATTAACAATTTTACTTTGCCTTGTTTTTTCGAGAATCCGTAACGGCTTTGCCTTGCCAACTTTGATTCTCTGCAATCTTCTTTCCCACATGATATCCTCCTGCAAGTTTTTAATCTAATTTTACACTTAATGATGAATTAGGCTGACAGATAACCAGTGATTCTTTGGCCCGCGTCATGCCTACATAAAATGTCCTGATAATAGAATCCTTGTTTGTCTGATATTCCTCCATGGCCGCGACCGACAGATCCGGGAAAAGAATAACGGTAGACGCTTCGCCGCCCTTAACTGAATGAACCGTACCTATTGTGATTTTCGGTCTTGCTTCTAACGCTTCCCTACCCTGCTTCTCATAAACCTTTAAAGGATATTCGACGGCATTGAGCTTTGATGCAAGAAGCACATTTCGAAACCATGTAACATCACGCTGCATTGCTTGCTGCAGCGCGAACTCTTTGAATATCTCGGCATAAAATTCTTTTTCGTTGAAAATTACGCCTTTGTTTTCTTCAATGACAGACTGGATTTTGTCCTTTGCGCCGCGCTTCAAAACATCGGACACTTTGACCAGTTCCATCCATTTAAGAAGATCCTTGGCATTCCAGTAACCATTATTAGGCTTTCCGGATATTTCATCGAGAAATGATAATATTCTTTCTCTTGTACTGGTACGGCCGCCCTGCCCTCTGTGGAAACTGCCCATCGGATTCCAGTCGCCTCGTGTTGCCCTGTAAGGATTATGAAACGGAAGTCCGGCCTCACGTAGCTGTTTTTGAACATGCTTAAGAAAAAATCCGCAGCTGGCCAGAATCATGACTGTCTTGCCGTCACGCGCATGGCGCTCGGCCAGTTCGATCGCCATTTCCGGTGTTCTGTATGTCGCCTTGATATGCTGAATGGATCCTTCTTCTTCTCTCGGATAGAATTCCTTGATTTCCCGCTTCTTGATCTGCTTTATCCATTTCTGCGAAAATTCATGAACGACCTTCGGCAAACGCCATGACCGCTGCAAAACCCGATTATTTTCAGCCGGTATATTTACATCGATGAACGCGTCCGGACTTGCTCCACAGAAATCATAGATTGTCTGATCGTCATCGCCTCCCAGAATGATGTGATCCTGAAACTTCGACCAGTGTCTGATCAGTTGAAGTTCCAGTCTGTTGAAATCCTGAACTTCATCATAGATTCCTACCTTCGGTTCGCCGGGAAACGGTTCATTCATGGACGCTGTAAGTGTGATCATATCGGTAAAATCGATATAGTTATTTTCCGACTTCCATTTTTCCCACTGCTTTACCCAGAAAATCGTCGGACGTTTCATTAGATGCAACGGAAGACATTTTGCGCGAAACAAATTGTACTCATTGAGGTGTTCATCTCCGGCTGTGCCGAAAACAGCATCAACGGCCATTTCATCCATCGGCGACTTACTATTAATTGTGATTGCTGATCCGGGATACTGCTCATTGAACTCCTGTGCCTTAACTTCGGCAATTTCATAATTATAATTTTTCAATGCGCGGTAACAGAGCGCATGGAGCGTGCCGACATTCTCTCTGGGAATCGGCAGATTACGACGGTTGAGTTCCGTTGCCGCTGTTTTGGTATAGCTGGCAACAATGACATTTTCCGCTCCATGCTTCGCGGCGGCGTTTTCGATCTGCTTGGCCAGATAAGTAGTTTTTCCTGTTCCGGGCGGTCCAAGCACATGAAATTCATTTTTCATGAATCCAATCCTTTCTCATTTTTGACCCTTTTTGCGTTATACAGGCGCAGGAGCATGTTAAAAGCGACCTGGGCGGCATGGTAACATCCCGTTTCCTGATCAATCGCCAGAGGGTCAATTTGGCAGGCCTCAAGGTGCCTTATAGTGGCATCCCAGAATCTTCGGTCTGAATCCTGAAACGGTTGAAGACAATTAAAAATTGCATATTTCTTTTCTCCGGCAACAAAAACATCGGCTAGTGGCGTTAAAATACAAAACGGTAAGGCGTACCATTGCTGTTTTCCCTGGTCGTGTTTTAATCCCTCGGTTGACGGATTCTCCACAACATTGATTTTATTATCTTTATTCTTCATGATATTACCCCTATATAAGGAAAATAATTTTAATAATATTTTTTAATTTTTTTATTATGGTGTCTTATAGAGCGAAACTATAATAGTCATAATAATGATTATTAATTACATTTAATAAGATAAATATCTGTATTTATTAACTTAATAGTCATAATAATGAAATATAGATATATTTCTGTGTATCTAATTATATTTTTCATTAAAATTTCCCTTATATAGGGGAATTGCCTGAAAAAAATTCGCGATTTTGATTATTATGGCTATTATGAGTGGCCGTTCTGTGGCTAACTTTCCGAAATAATTCAATTTATTCATAATAATTATCGGACTTTTTTGATTATTAATTGCCATATATCTAAAATCATTGAAGATTATCGACTGCTTCCTGGTCTTTGAGCATTTGTGCTTCAAGTAACAGTTTGTTGGCATTATTGAGCAAATCCCAATCAACAAATTCCTGAGCAATCTTGTCTTTAGATATTTCTATTTTCCAGACTGATCTTGAAACATACCCCTTTTCCTTCTTTATATTGAGCGTAAGAGGCGTAAATCCGTATTCTTTGAGCATGATACCCATTGTTTTGGAATTAATAAGCTCCTTCCAAAACATGGCCACATAATTTCGCAGATCGGGACCGAATATATAGAGTGAATCACGGTGATAAAACGGCTTGTGAGCAATGCAACCATCCGTCATATTATAAAGCGGTTTGAACTGATCGAGAAAATGCCTCAACCAATGACGAATCATTCCTTTGTTGGAAGTGTCATCGCCGGCAGAAACTTCTTCACAGAGATTAAGAAGTGCCTGAGCGACATGGCGCCACTTCTTTGTTTCCACTGACGGCATATAAACGCCGACCGCATCGGCAATCTTTCTTTTAAGATAAATCTGATCGATTAAATTCTGAATTCCGCCGAGATGAATACAAGCGCCTTCGGTTTCCAATTTATATTCCGGTGGATCAACCATGTATTTTAAAACGCGTCGAACTTTGATTTTGATTATTTTTTCGAGAATTTCTTTTGCTTTAGTTACAATTTCAGCGCGTTTATTCGGATCCTTTATACTTAAAGAACGATCAAAAACGATTATCTCCAATTCTTCGAACGCTTTCTGATTTTCCAAAGCATTGGACGCCGCCTTTAGCGTCCGGCGGTAATACTGCTCAACAAGTTTCTGTGGAAGTCCATTCACTCTGCGAAACGCTATCAGTAAATCGACGACTTCCTGATCTGACCATCCCGCGCCATACGCAAAGGATGCCAATGAAAGATCGTAAGCTGACGCTGATTCGTCGCCGGACTTAAAATCTTTTCTTCTCCGTTCCCAGGAAGCCGAAAATTTCGGCTCAAAAGTCATCAGAGCTTCGAATTTGTCTTTGGGCGGATCTGCATTGGGATCGAGTTTAAAAATCTCGCCCTGAACCACTGTGGCGCTCGGCAGCGATATTTTTTTACGCTCTCCGATCGGAGTGGCATCATCACCGAGATTTACCCGGAATGCGTTCAGCGCATCTCGGAATTCTACCGGACTGTAGTAATTCTGGGTACACGATTCCAGTGTAATCGGCAGAGGTGGATTATCCTTGAAATTCTTGCCTCCGGGGATCCGGAAAACCCGCGATAGGTCAAATGTCATATCCAGATCATATCCCATCGACCGTGCGCAATCCCTCATTGTCCATGTAAAATGGTGAAGAAGATCGGCCGCAGCTTCATGGTCGCGCGCATTATTGATTTTACCGAACTGCTTGAATACCCACCAGAACTGATAACCATGACCGCTATGCACAATAATTGTCGGTTTCAATGGAAATGGTTCGATAACTTCAAGAGCTCTTTGGTTGGTTTCCGGAAGATTTAATTTTTGATGTGCGGTAGGATTAAGGACATCAACATCAATCCATGCTGCGGGAATACCTGATATTTCCTCAGCTTTGCATCGACGATGGGCTGGCAGCGCTTTAGCGCTTGTTCCACAGCCTATATAAGTATCCTGTTTTTGTCCGTGAGTATTAAAATGTTTTATGGCATCCGACACATGATCGAACCAATAGGAAAGTTTTTTTTCTTTTCCCTTTTGCCATATAAGGAGATATTCTTTTTCAGGTTTATTATGAAATAATGTATTTAAAAATAATTCTGCACTCATGTCAGCCTCGCGAAGTAGAATTAATGGAATACAGGGCGGATTGCTCCGCCCTGTTGAATCAAACATGCATCAACTACTGCATGTCTTCGCGAGCGACTGTCACTTTCTCCATTGATTCGCGGAAAGCTTTAATATAAGAGTCGATTTGGGACTTTGCGCTATCCGGAAGAACCGCAAGCAAACGCGGTTTTAATTTTGAATATTTGATACCGCCTTTATTCTGATCAGGCTGCAAACCAATACTCAAAATAGCGTTGGAGTATTTAATATCTTTGCTGGCCAGAGAAAGCATGAATTTCTTTAACGGACCAACCGATGCTACCGGAACAGGCACGACAACCGGCAGAGATTCGCCTGGTTTCATGACAAACAATGTTCCGACTACCTTGCAGGCTTGACCGCCTCCGCCTTTGGGATCACTTTCCCACTGGGCGTACGGACAAGTTGCGCAAAGGCCACCGGGATTACCCACGCCCGACTTTAAATCCTTGGAACGGCAATCCGGCATTGAACCTTCTCCGGAAAATTCTTCACGCCAGAAATTGCGCGTAATGTTATACATCAAAATAATGCCGTCAATTGTTTTAACTGCTTCTGTTTCGCCGTCAAGACCGCAGACTTCCCAATTTGTTGCGCCACCACTGGGGAATTTAATGCGCTCGAAATCGGACGGCTTGAGATCCTGACCGCCGAGATTTTCCCTAACGATTGCCAGAGCATTTTCATTAATAAATGCAAAATTATTAATGTCATCCTGTGTTGCAATAGGGAACTTTCCGTTTTCTTGATTTACAGGCACTATTGCCCCTTTTTCTGCTTTTGCCATAAGGCTGCCTCCTTTTTTTTGGCTTTTGTTACTTTCGTATACGAATGTCAATCTTCTCCGTAACCCTGATCATTTTATTGAAAGGTTCCGGTAACACTGCCGCTATTTCTTCCGGAGTCGCAATAACTTCTCCGTTGGAATCAATTAAATTGGAATTTTGCTGGATTACTTCACGAACGTACGATGAAAGTTTCTGCGTGCCGAATGAAATATAATCATCCATATCCAAAGCCATCATTGCGGATACTACTTCTTTTTTATCGACTTCTTTTTCAATACCCGCCCAGATCTGCTTTGCTATATAGACATTCTTGCCACTGGACTTCATGGACCTGACGCCCATTTCGATAAACAGGTTTTTTACCTGCTCTTTAACCAATGTCAATTCTGTATCAATATCATCCAGAACTTTTTGTGCTGCTTTCTTTTCTGAATCAAGTTGTATACACTTTGCTAGTAATGTACTGGCGTCTACTACCGATCCCGCTGCAACGGGAGTTTCCTGCGGTGCTGCCTCACCGTTCATAATATTACTCCTTTCCTAAAATTGGTCTTTTTTGCATCCACTCCTGATATTTTTCCTGCAAGTTTACGATATTCATTAATTTGGATAATTTGTTCATATGTTCTTTCTTTGGTTCGGACATTCCGTTTTCCCATTGATAGACCATGTGATACCCTACCCCTATTGCCGTGCCTACATCATCGAGAACCAATTTCGATTCTTTCCTCCACTGCCTTAGAGGATTCGATGCGAGCCATTCTTTTTTCTGTTCTTTATAATTGCTCATATCGAACCTCCTTTGTTGTTGTTGTTTAATATCTGCAAACAACAATGTCAAGGTCAATATGAAAACAGAATAAAATCAATTATTAGTGACTGTGAAGACCGACTTCTATTTCACTGCCAAACTTCTTGTCATCAAATTCCGGAACGTCTTCGATGTCATTAATGTCTTTATATTGATTGAGAACCGAAGCAATAACTTCCTGTCTCTTTTCCAGAGCTTCCATAACTTTGAAATCAACCGTGTCTTTGGCCAGAAGATGCAGATACATGCCTTCCCGCGTCTGTCCAGGACGATCAACACGTTTGATTGATTGCTCATAATCACCCAGAGAAAATCCCAGAGAATAATAAATTGAATATCTGGCGCGTGTAAAATCGACCCCTTCCCTGCCCGATTTGATCTGTACGCCGAGCACATCGCTCTTGCCGCTCTGCCACTGCGACAATTCGTTTGCATTACCGGATAATTCCGCATAACGGCGTCCCTGTTTTTCCGCAACTTCCTTGATTGCTTTCAGATCATTGGTGAACCTTGCAAAAATAACCAGTGGTTCTTGAAGTTCAAAATCTTCAAGTGTATCAGCTAATAATTTTTTCTTGCTGTCACCGATATGTTGCTTATCAATATAACCGGAAGTAATTTCCTGTAATCTAAGTAACTTGACTAACGCGTTCGCTGCGGTTACTTCGCCATTATTCACTTCAGCCATAAATTGCGTGTCCATCTGCCGGTAAATCTTGCGTTCTTCATCGGATAATTCGCATGTTCTTATTTCCGACTGGAATTTCGGTAAATCGAAAACATCGGCCGACTTGACTCTGTGGGCAATGAGAAACATTTTATCATGCAGCATTTCGCTATTGCGATAACCCAGAACTACACCATATTCATGCGTCTTTTCCTCATATTCTCCCTGATCGTTGATCTTGCCTGTTTTTTGAGTACGCATATCGATAAAAGCATACTGGGAACGGAACTTGGTGAATGATGTACCGAATATTCCCGGATCCGCAAAACGGTACTGACCGTATATATCCAGAGGACTATGCGGTAATGGCGTGCCGGTCAGTTCCAGCCGGCATCTTGCAGTCTTGGCCAGTTTCGCGAAGAACTTGGAAGCCACGCCTCCCGGAGATTTTATTCTATGACTTTCATCAAGCACGACCAGATCAAATCCGACTTCCATTGCCCACGATGCAAACGGTTCGCGCCATGCCGATTCATAATTAACAACGCATACAAACTGTTTGTTCAGATTGGCGGCGCGGTATCTGGCCAGTTCGGCGCTATGCGTCTTTTTCTCTACGCTGATTTTGCTGCCAATAACCGGATGAATAATTAGATTTTTGAATGCTTTCGGAACTGCGTGAATTTCAAATTGTCCGATACGATCTTCGTTTCCGGTCCATACTTCAATGACCGGTTGTGGACAGACAATCAGTACAGCATTAATGCTTTCCGGATAATTGCAAACCAGATCCACAGTGACTTTTGACTTTCCGCATCCCATGTCCAGTGCTGCCATATATCCGCCACCTATCGACGAATTATCAACGAGACCGAAAATATTAATCATCATGTTGTATGTGATTAACTGATGATGCCAGCATGGTATATTTGTAACCGGATTTGTAAGCGGATGTTTTCCGTTTCGGATGGATTGGGCGACAAAGAGACGATCGGCAATTTTTTGAAATTTTTGCCGGTCATCTTCTTTGATTTGACAATTGAAAGATGATTGTAAAATACTTGCTGCAGTTGCCGGAGTTAATAAATACTCCCAGGCACGTTCCCGGGGAACCCAACGTCCCCCGGGAATGGCTGCACAACGGTCTTTTTGATCATAGTGCGTTCTGATACGTACAATATTCGCACCAGAAAAGTCGAATTGAACCATGAGGCTGCCTCCAAATGGATAACTCGCGTTAACGAAAAACGCGGCTAGATTAATATGAACAAAATGTTTATGTCAAGAAAAAAGTGTTACTGACAGTTAAACAAAATGCATTATCAGTTATAGTGAATTGAAAAATAAAAAGAATTATTTAGAATTTTTTTTGATTTTATCAAGTCTGTCATTGATACTTTTAGTCATGTCTTTAAGTGTATTCATGATATTGTTGTGAGAACCTTCTTTATGTTTTGATAATAAATTCATGGCACTAACATAACTTAAGTAAAAATGTTTTAATACTTTATTGTCGCTTTTTAAAATCTGCAGTACGCATTTTATAATCTTTTCTTCTTTAACGGTGTAGATAGAAAAATATTCTTCTATATTAGTACCTAATGCTTCGAGGATTTTTTCAAAGGATGGTTGTATAAGCTTTTTCTTGCCGTTTTCCATTTGGCTGATCTGTGTAATGGATAGTCCGGTCTTTTTGGCAAGTTCAATCTGCGTCATGCCTTTTGCCTGACGCAGTTCTTTTAATCTTTTATGCAGCATAACGCACCTATGCATTACAGAATGCTATTTTATCCAGACCAGACGCTGCTTCAAGTACTGCTGTAGTAAATTCAGGAGTATATCCGTTTTCTGAATTCATCTCATTAGCCCAATCTATAGCATGTTGCAAATCATGTCCACAAAAGAAATTTGTTCCATAGGTTCCACTCAACCCTGGCCAGACAGTACTTAGTTCATAACCGCGCGCGGAATCGTACATTTCAGGAATAATAACAAAAAGACAACGTGTTTTCTGTCCTGGCATTATTTTTTAAAAATCCTCCTATAAAAATTAAAAAGACTTAAAAAGACTTTTAGAAGACTTTAAAAGACTTCATTACAAAAAAACAGAATAAAATCAATTAATTTTATGTTAATTGGTCAATAGACGGCACACTTTTGCCGGTACATGGCATTATCTGGTCGGTAGACGGCACACTCCTGCCGGTATGTGGTATTGTTTCAGTCGATAGATGGCACTATTGTGTTTCCTTATATATTTTATTGGCTTGATCAAGAACTTCTGCAGACAAACATGCTCCTACCATATCAGTTAATCGACACACATCATGGGTATAATCAATTTTAAATAAAAATTGCCTTATAACATTTCTTAATTTTGTTATTTTCTCTTTATCGTCCATATAAAAATCTCCTTTAAAATCAATCAGGTCGATAGACGGCACACTCTAAACAGTCGATAGACGGCACAGTTTTTGTCGGTCGGTAGATGGCACAGTTTACAAAATAAGTTTACTTATAAAACTAAGTGTTCTTATTTTTATAAGTTAGTGTCTTTGCGTCACTTCCTTTTTTTCTGATTGTAACTATGTCGTCGCGACTTAGATCAAAAAATTCCAGATATTCTTTTTCCTGCAGTTCTTTCAGGCCAGTTTTGATAATTGCCCGGATGTGTTTACGTTCCTGATTTGTATTAATATTAATGGCTACAACCAGTTTATCGATATGAATTTGATAGTCTTTTCCTTGAGATTCCAGAAATCGATGAAGTGACTTGGATATCGGTCGTGTTAATGACATTCTAAAATTAACGTCGATAGATGTCACCATTGTTTCCAGATAAGCTTCTTTGAAGTAAGGATTCAAAGTGACCGTTATTTTGCCGGTTCCGGTTATACTGTAGCCGGTTAAAATGGTATTTCCCATTTTAATCATCGGATTTTTAGTCTTAATATTATCCCATACCTCAATAGTAACCAAAGTGCCGGTAAGCCGTTCTATGGCCTTGTCCATGGCCACATTAGTATTCTTGCCCCTGCCCTTCCCTATTGAATCACAAATGTCCTTACGGGACACTGTAAGCGTTAATGCCTGGCGTTTTTGAAAGAGACGAACCAATGCCAGCAATATATCTTCATCCTGAATGGACAATTTAACGCCCTTGATAGACATTCTGCCCCATGAATTCTCCCATGTAAGTTCCTGGTATTCACGTTTTGCTTTGTCGCTGAGCGGAAAAAATGGAGATAATCTGGTCATTTCAGTGGGAATGAAACTAAAAGTGGCCTGATCCGGTGGGCTGGGCCGGTTAAAAATGGCCTTTCTTACTTCATCGACAGTGCATTGCACGATCTGGTTTTCTTCAACTACCTTTTTTACCGCATTGGAAAAAGCAGGATCCTGTGTTGCAAGTTCATAGCTTTTCTTTGCTTTGTCAATGATGCTCTGTAATTCATCATCTATCGGCATGAAGTTCTTCCAGCTTTCTTATGATGTAATCATGCAGTCCCAAATCATCAGGATGCGAGGTTGCTGCGATTTTTAACTTTTTATGCAATTGTTTTGGAATATACAAAAGAAATGTTTTTACATTTTCCGGAGCAGATTTGGACTTTGTTTCTTTGGAATGCGCATCAATAACATTGAACAATTTATTATCTTTCGCGTCTTCTTTCTTTAGTTTCATAACCATATGCAGACTTCCTCCCATAATGCTTCAATTTCCCGGACTGCCTCCCGATCTTTATATTCGATAACGCCCTTCCCTTCCGCGAAACTGCGCTTGTATGCCTGTCTGTAATGCAAGATCGTACCTAACGAAAGCGCTCCTATGTTTTTAAGAATTTCTACAGTTTCCTCCCCTATAATAGTATTTCGTACTTGTTGATTAAGCAAGCAAAATATATGCATTGCATTGGGACGCGCCTTTTGGATTTCCTGTGCAATCTTGATTGTCCCCTGTGACGCCCACAGATCGGGCGCTGATGGCAATAAGGGAATCAGTACAACGTCAGCCGCGGCCATGGCCGATCGAAATGCCTTGGAATCCCTGCCCCCTGTATCGATAATGGCCATATCATAAGTTTCCTTGTATTTCTTAGGAAGCTCAGTATGAATGACATCCGAAGTAATATTCGCAACCAGAATTGTGGGTTTGATATCGCTTTCCGCCCGGACCAGAGCCACGTCAAGCGCAGTTTGTTGCAGATCGGCGTTAACAAGCAATGTTTTCAGCCCATCGCGCATGGCGGCAATCGCAAGATTGAACGCGATCGTGCTCTTGCCGGTACCGCCCTTCTGGTTGGCAACTGTGATAACTTTCATGTTATTTTTGTTATATTCCTAAGTTTAGTAAGAACACTAAATTTAGTTAGGAAACTAAGTCACCATTGATAACTTATGTTTCTTTTGAAACTTAAATAGCTTAGAAAAATATGTTTTGTCAAGGAAATTTATGGAGCAATTTGTACCGGTGCACGATAATTATTAATTAACCGAATAAGCATTTCGTTTATATTCATATAATCAGTCGTACAAAAAATTGGCAATCTCTTTTCATTTACGGATAAAGGTGTTTGTGAATATTCTTCAGTTTTAATACTGAAAGGCATATTAAAGTCATTCGTTGAATTCTTAACATGCATATAAATTCGATCAATACCTTCTTGAACATCAACAAATGTTCCATCACTGGAACCACCTATTAATAAAATATTCATTTTATGCCTCCACGACTAATTTTCCCCTGCGCTCGGCAGGATGATGACTGGTCCAGTATTTTTGTTTATGCTGTTTTTCCGTCAATATCAGCATGTGATTTACTTTGGGCAATGGGGCAGGGCGGACATGGCCATCCAGAGAAGTATGTGTCATTTCCAGATCGCCGTGTTCTTCCTGTATCTCGCGCAGAAGTGTTATGTAAGTTGATATGTTCATTTTTTAATCCTCTGGTGATGATACATACGGATATGTAACATCTACCCAATCAGGACAACCCTCAACTTCATCTTTATCATCAGTAAAGACATCAATAATGACATTGCATTGTTTGCACCCGGTTGATTTCCACCAATAACCACCACCATAAGATGAATATATTTCAATGATTTCCGGTTCTTTGCCGCAAGTACATTGTTTTTGGCGATCTTCTTCACGCCAATGTTTATCAACTTCTTCGGAAGTGTCCCATAATTTCGGACAACAAATATCGGATGTACCGTCGTATTCAAAATGTTTTATTGTTCCATCCGGAAATTTTACCAGACCATGCGCGTGACTCACAACAAATCCCTCCTGATTTTTATCCATGATATAACAGAACCGATAAATAAAATCAAAAGCAGCTTTTATTATTACAACATTCTTATGATACGCGTAGAAGAAAAAGAAACAACGTCTCTGGTACGCTTGATTTCATTCATAGCATTTTCAAGTTGAGTTTTTGTTGTACATGGCAAAACAATAAAATTAAACCATGCGCCTCCGGGACCAGCCAAACCCCATGTATAATAGACACCGAAACTTTGCTGATCGGAATATAGTCGGATCATATCAGCATAGGAATCCTTAAATGCAACATTGCCGCGAGTACATTCCTGCGCAAACTCTTTCTGTATCTTGCCGAATTGTTCCGATGTTGTGTCTTTGGTAGATAATTCAATAATCTTTCCAATGCCATTGAAATGAATAAGGTATTTATTCATGTTCCTCCTTAGAATAGGGTAGGGCGGTTAAGAAAACTTATTTCACTTAGTTAACAAAGCTTGCTTTGCCTGCTCTTTCTTGAGTGCTTCTTTCTTTCTGAAGTGCCAGCGGATAGCACTTGCAACATCAAAACCGCTAGGAATTCTTTCCCAATCTTTAATCATATTTCCATGCTGATCTGTTGTACGTCCTGATCTGGGAAAAGAAGGATCCATATCACATACTATCTGCCATAAAGTCATACCTGTACCGGTAATCATAGAATGACACACTTCGTCCCAATCTTCGGAAGCAGGGCAGGGGTTTTCAATGTACGATTTTATTTTGTCCTTTACTGTTATATCAAGCGATCCAAACGGAGTGGCGCACTGTTTTAATAATTTCATACTTAATTACCTTTTGTCTTAATATAGTTCTAATGCTTGCCGTGCCATGCATGGTTCGCATTTGCATACAGTTCCGCAATTTCTTTTTACACATCTTTTTTTAGCCATATATTCTAAAACTGCTTTCGTGGCTCTTTTTCTTTTAGTTCGCCATTTTGAGCAATCTTGACATGTGCATATTTTTTGATCGTGTTCCTCTGACATACTTAGCCACCTTACAAAACTTAGTTTAATTATTCGCCGTATATGGAACAGCGTCGCCGCGTTGTTCTTTGCCTAACTTCCTCATGTAATAACGGATCCAGACAAACCATTCCCGGTGCGTAAGTTCATCTCCACATAAGCCCGCATTGCCTGTCTCTTTGCGGTATTCAGATAATTCTCCGGACAGCCAGGCGCGAGGCAGATAAAACCACCATGGATCGTACAAAATGCTTAATTTGTCCGCCCAACATAGCAGGGAAGGGGGCATACCGTTATCTCGGGCATAGTGTCGTGAGTGGTAAAGACAAAAATATGCCCATTTTGGATCATCAAAAAGATATAATGCGATAGTCCATGCAAGTTCTGGATGTTTTATACCTTCAACACCATTCATATTTTCTTTGCCCCAGTATCCCCAATCATGAATAATGATACAGACCACTTCGCGCCAGTTTGGAAACTTACCGTAAAGTTTGTACCACGCAATGATCACGGTAATTGGATGCCAGATGAATTGATGTACGCCGAATAAAAGACTTTTAGTTCCTGTTTTCATGACTTATATTCCTTATCAAACTTAGTTTTCTTTTGATTTTAAGTTTACTAAAATATCACCGAATATTTCCGGCAATAAAATTGTCAGTTCTTCCAGTAATGGAACCATGATTTCCCGCATTTGCGGATGTGCTGTGTGAGAAGTCCGGAGTTTTAATACATGGCGCCACTCGCGGAGATTCGCCGTCATGACGATCTCGGTCTTGAGGCTGTTCGGCAATACCGACCGTGCCTGCTGTGGAGAACAGTTACCTTTTAACAATTCACAATAGGTTTCCTCGGCGGTTGCCATTGCAAGATACCATTTCCATGTATTGTTATCGAGATTTGCATTATCCAATAACCAATGAACGCCAGGTTCAATGTTTATCCACGGTGGAATAATGAATGTTACTCCGCCATTATAATTGCAATATCTCGTCGATTCCTGACTGAATGCGACCAGGCGATGCCTCGCCATTTCATGCGTGACGCCGCGATCCACAATAAAACGGACAGAAATAGATTCGTGCTCGATGACAGACTCATGACCTCGTTTGATTACCATGGTAATAAACTTAGACGCTGAGTCTTCGGTCATTTTATCTTCGGATTTATAACATGTACGGCCGGCAGCTTCGATGCGCCGAAGCAGGACAGGGCGGTTAATTTCCGTAAGAATTTTGTAACTGGGTTTGACAAGAATCATTTATTTCTCCTCCATATTTAATAAATCCTGGACATCACAATCGACAAAAACCGCAATACCTTTATCTTCTCCTTCTGGTGTTACGAAATATGCAATATCCGGCATTAGTTTATGATCATGTACTTCATGACCAGCTTTTAATATCTTTGCGATTTCTTCATCATCTGCCAAACCGATTATCCATGCCATTATTTTTCTCCTTTTACTTTAACTGCACAATTACATTGCCCAGAACGGCCTCGATATCTTTCTTCAGGCTGCCGCGCATTTTGCCCAGTTCTTCTTCCAGTTTATGCGTGGCATCCAGGATGGCCCGGGCGTCGGAATGCGCGAGTACGGTATAAATGTAATTTTGTCCCTGATAGGGTAGGTGGACGACTCTTTCTATTTTGGGCATCTTAACAAGGCTGCCTCCTTATTAAAATAAGTTTACTTAGTTTTGTTATGCTGCTGTTAATAATAATTCATTTTGCTTCGTGGCGAATAACTGCTTGCCGACATGCTTGCAGTATTCCAGGGATCCCTCGAATGAATCAATGACGTCCTGTTCTTCCTTGCTGCAATCCTGATACGGTTTGTCGCCATAATCAAAAGGAAGAAAGTTCTTACCGCGGCACGCTGTAACATTGAACCGGCGCAAGATATCATCACTGTTAAAAGTCAGATGAAGCGTTCCCTTTTTGTAGGCTGTAAGGGTAAAATATGTGCTCCATATTTTACTATTTATCTGATTGTGTAACGCACTGTTTAAAGCTGCATGAATAGAACAATATTTGGACATGCCATCAAAATAATTCATGACAATATCGATATCGTTTAGTTCTTCAAGACCATACGCTAATTTCCATTTTCCGGAATAATCATTACAAAATGGACCGCCTTTATATCCACCATAGACAGGAATAATCACTTTCTTGTTGACATAAAATGCCTTGTTTGTTTTCCAACCATTGAAATAATGAATATTATCGTTATCCAATTCCTTTGAATAAGAATGTTTGATCGTAAATTTATCGAAAATTTCCAGAACGGCTTTCGTCAATGTATCCTCGTAACCGCCGATAAAATTAATAACGAACTGTCGGATATTACTTTCAGTAAAATTCATGTTGCAGTGTTGCGTTAGTTGCACCTCAAACTCACTTCGTCTTTTTGATGTCATGCGCTTCCTAACCTCATCAAGATCAAGCGTCCGGCGCCAGAAATCAGTTCTCACTCGTTTTAGCAAAGTATTCAATTTGGTCTTCATCATTGCAGTCATATCACCACCATGGGGTTCCCACTTGTCTAACTCACGATCCAGAGCGATATACTGACCGACTTTTTTGTAATTTTTGTAATAACCGATGATTGTTTCGGTACCGATTTTAATGACCTGATTATATTCAGCTACCAATTCCGCAATAGTCTGCCTTGTCGATACTTCATAATTTTCCTTGAGCTCCGGATCCCTATCATGTGTCTGATCACTGCAGCCCTCGAAAAGATCATCTTCGACCTTGCGTTCAATGTTTATATAAATCAGTGCAATTTCGACACCGGTCGGACGTTCAGCATTTTTGAAAGCACCCTGAATGTATTCAATATCAGCATTTAATTTGGATAGTTTCTTGACAAGAGCTTTCCGGTAATTTGTGTGCGGATTCTTGATTGTTTCAGCATTGAGAAGAAAAATAATTTCTCCGCAATACATGATATCAATTGCCTTCAGTAAATGCAGTTCGCCATCGGCAAACGGCGGGTTGGCAATAATGAGATCGAATTTATCATGTCCGGAAAAATCAAGAAAATCCGTGTCAATAAGTTTATAGCCTTTTCCGCGCAAGGTGGCCTGCAGATCAGGGTCCTTCTCAATGACGGAAATACAATCGCCGCCTCGACTATATCTGTACCGTTCACAAAGGGCCTCGATAATATCACCCTTGCCGCCTGATGGTTCAAGAATATTACCTGGATGACCTTTAATTTTGTCGAGCATTCGGTTAATCAATTTCAATGGTGTCGGATAAAAATCTTTATTGATCATAGCTGCCTCTATGTTTAAGCCCGGAGCGACCGCCACTTCAACACATACCCCTATGCGTCAAAAAAAGTGCACTCTTGTACAGCAGTCACTCCGGGAAAATTTTAGAAGAGAGCAATAACGCGCCCCTCGCGAATAATTCCATGATCCTGGCTTGTATTATCTTGCTCATTCAGTAGTGGTCATTACTGGTTTTACGTTATGCGCTTTCCGCAGTTTTGCAAGACAGGTAAAATTTTAATCCGTACCTCTTTGTGGAACCCCGATCATTTGTTTATTTATCCGTGAGCCGATAGGCCTGTTATCCCCATAGTCGGATCTAAGCGGCTTTTGCTTGCTGGCTTGGAAGGTCATTTATTCCTTCATTGGCTTGCTCGCTATTCGCCGCCGCTCCCTCTTGATTATTTTTCTTTTCATCCCAAAGTTCATTCATCTTGGAATGAAATGCTTTGTTCCACTTGGCACTCCATTTTTCAATTTCTTCATCTTTTTGATGATGTTTAGATGATGCAAACGGTTTAGGACCGGCAACTTCATCCGCATATTTTTCCGCAATGGGGATCAGTTTATTTCTTTCAATTTCGTAATTTGTCATGTTGTATTCCTTTCTTACTTATGTTATTGCATTACTTTGAACATTGTAATCTTTCATAACTATTCCATCTTTATTTTGACCACGAACATGAGGTTGCCACCAGAATAAACCAGTAATTCTTCCAAATAATGGATGTTCTTTTGTGAATTCCTTAAAATGTCCTCGACAAAGATGAACACGATTATGATCAATAGGGACTATCCCCGGTCGATAATCTTTTTTATTTTTATTTGAAATATCTATGTTTAAAACATGATAATTAAATATTGGTTGTTTTTTATTTCGTTGTCTCTTTTTGTTTAGCTTTTTGGAAGCAATGATCTTTTGAGAAATAATATTTTTGCAATTAAGTAATACCAAAAAACGTGACACAAGAGAGGCAAAATATCTTAACATTTTGTCAGAAGTTTCCTCTAAATCTTCCCATGGAATCTGTTGAACAGGATCTTTCGATATATCATATGCCCATTGTGTAGTACGGTTGGCGCTAAGCAATATTCCATATTGATAAAAAGTCCACAGTCCTTTTTTTTCACCATTTGTCTTAAGATGTAAAA
>AWGX01000353.1 GCA_000495415.1 Smithella sp. ME-1
TGTTCCAGTGCCCTGTCTTTCAGGCTGCGTATACGGCCAAAGAAATCAATTTCCCAGGAACTGATGCCAAGATTAACACTGTATTTTTCGGTAGTCATTGTGCTTCCCGTTGATGAAAGATCGCCTGGTACTTGTTCTTTATACATACTTCCTGAAGCATTAACCGATGGCAGAAGCTCTGCTCGAGAAATACCGTAATATGCTCTTGCTTTTTCAACAT
>AWGX01000354.1 GCA_000495415.1 Smithella sp. ME-1
TTATGTTTCTCATAAGTTCAAGCAAACCGGATCGGCCACGCTTTAAGAAAGAGAAAGATATGTTGCAAACTGAAAACAAATTGATGACATGGCGCTACCTGAAACAGTCCGCCTTTTTTGCTCTGGTGCGGGCGTCGGCTTTGATCATTACGCTCGCCCTGGGCGGCATCATCCTGTACATTCTTATACACGGATATTCCGTTATCAGTTGGGAATTTATCACCAAGCCGCCCACGCATTCCATGACGCAAGGCGGCATCATGCCGGCGATCCTGGGGACGATTTATCTCACGCTCGGGGCGATTGCAATCGGTCTGCCGCTGGGCGTCGCTTCGGCCATCTATCTGACGGAATATGCCAGGCAGGGAAGGATGATCCGATTGATCAGGGTCGGCATTAATTGTTTGGCCGGCGTGCCTTCCGTTGTTTTCGGCTTATTCGGTCTGGCTTTCTTTGTCATCATATTCAAGTTCGGGTCCAGCATTCTGGCCGGATCTCTGACCTTGGGATTTCTGATTCTGCCCACGATCATAGGAGCTTCGGAGGAAGCATTAAAGTCGGTACCGCAGACATTTCGCGAGGCTTCACTGGCGTTGGGAGTATCCAAGTGGCAGACCACTTATCGGATTGTGCTGCCCAACGCCATGCCGGGTATCTTGACCGGATCCATCCTGGGCATCGGTCGTGCCGCCGGTGAAACCGCGCCGATCATGTTTACGGCGGCGGCATTTTTTACCTCCAAACTGCCGTCCTCGATTTTTGACGAGGTCATGGCTCTCCCCTATCATATTTATGTTTTGGCGACGGCCGGGACCAATATTGAAGCCACCCGTCCCATTCAGTATGGAACCGTTTTGGTTCTGGTGGCCGTTGTTTTAGGCATTAATTTAGTCGCTATATTAATTCGCGGTTATATGAGAAGAAATAAAAGGTGGTAGCAATGGATTCAAACATCATCATCAAGCTGAACAATGTTAATTTTTATTACGGGAATAATCGCGCGCTGACCGACATCTCGATGACATTCCGGAAAAATAAAGTCACGGCTTTAATCGGACCGTCCGGCTGC
>AWGX01000355.1 GCA_000495415.1 Smithella sp. ME-1
GGCAAGGAAAAATGATTAAAATTATCAGTGAATTATTTGGTAGAAAAAGAAAAGTGAAACTTCTTCTTTATTTTTTTTAATAAACAGAATAAATTCTTTGTCAGAAATTATTTTCAGGAAGAATTATGCGAAACTTTAAAATGACTGTGGAATATGACGGCACAGCCTATTGCGGCTGGCAAAGACAGGAAAACGGATTGAGCATCCAGCAGGTACTGGAGGAAGCTATACAACTGGTTACCGGCGAGAAAGTATCCGTTATCGGTTCCGGCAGAACGGATGCCGGAGTGCATGCTTTGAATCAGGTAGCCCACTTTAAGAGCAACAGTAGTTTGCCCTTAGACAATATATACCGTGGATTGAACAGTGTGTTGCCGAAAGACATTGTGATTAAGGAAATGAAAGAAGTTCCGGAAGATTTTCATGCCCTCCGTGACGTTAAAAGCAAAGTTTATGTCTATAAAATATGCAACCAGCGATTGCGTCCGGCAATAGGAAGAAATTATTTCTGGCATGTGCGTTATCCACTCAACATGGAATTTATGAGAGAAGCAACTAAATACATTATCGGCACGCATGATTTTTCAGCCTTTTGCGCGGCCAACACGCAGGTTAAAGATCGCGTGCGGACGATTTTAGATATAGACATCAAAAAGAACGAAGAGGGAATAATCGAAGTAAACGTAGTGGCCCACGGCTTTTTAAAATATATGGTGCGCAATATTGTCGGCACTCTGGTGGAAATCGGCAGAGGCAAATGGGAACCGGAGGAAATGAAGGCGATTCTCGAATCCAAAGACAGAAAAATTGCCGGAGCTACAGCGCCGGCTTACGCCCTTTTTTTAAAGGAGGTCAAATACTAAGAGTGAAAATACTATTGCTGGGACATAAAGGGATACTGGGGAGCGACCTGCTTTCAAGACTTTCGACCGAACATGAAGTCATCGGGATGGACAAGGAAGAAATTGACATTGTTTCCGCAATCGAATGCAAAAAAGCGATAAAAGAAACAAAACCGGATATTGTTATCAATGCTGCCGCTTATACCAATGTTGATGGCTGCGAAACAGCCAGAGAAGAATGCTTTGCCGTCAATGCCGAAGCGGTAAAAAATATAGCCGAAAGTTGTCGCGATAAAGATGTTCGTATAATACATTTCAGCACTGATTATGTTTTTAACGGTAAAGCTAAACAACCCTACAAAGAAGATGACAAGTGCAATCCGATTAATATTTATGGTCAGTCAAAACTGGCAGGAGAAAAGTATCTGCAGTCTCTTTCCCGTAATTATTTGCTGATTCGTACTTCCTGGTTATACGGGGCAAAAGGTAAAAATTTTGTTCAGAGTATTCTGGAAAAAGCGAAAGCAAAAAGCTTTATTGATGATACCATGGCCAAGACAAACACGAAGGCGGATCAACCATCAACGCTATCGGTAGTTGATGATCAGGTCGGCTCACCAACCTACACAAAAGACCTGGCAGCCGCGG
>AWGX01000356.1 GCA_000495415.1 Smithella sp. ME-1
ATCCGACGCCATGTGTGTGGTGGTTTCCGAGGAAAGGGGGACCATATCTCTGGCCTACCAGGAAAACCTTTCGGTAGTGTCCAATGCGGCTTCTTTGCATGAGACGCTGGAGCAGTTTTATATTCGCAATACGCCGAGTGAAAAATCACATCCCGTGTTGAACTGGTTCAGGGGAAATAATTTGGAAAAAATTATTGCTGTGGTTATGGCGTGTTTTTTGTGGGTTGCTTTCGGCTATCAGAAAGAAATTGTGCGCCGTGATTATGTTATTCCCATTGAATATAAAAATGTTCCGAAACTTTGGCAGATTGACGAACCGCAGGTAACGGAAGCAAAAATTATTCTTCAGGGGCCGGAGCAGGCTTTTCATCTTCTTGATGAACGTTCGTTGAAAGTATCTTTGGATTTATCTTCGGATATAGAAAAGAAGCGTGAATTTATCTTAAACAAGGATATGGTTAATGCTCCGTCAAATTTATCAGTTGCTGATATTATTCCCGCGAAAATACACGTTTATGCTTCAAAATCTATTGCCTGGACTTTTCCTGTTAACATTAAAACGGAAAATTCCTTAGCGAAGCATCTTTCCTTGCAGAGAATAAGTGTTACTCCTTCCAGGATAAGAGTTTTGATCTCGTCCCGCGCTAACCCCGAGCAAATTAAAATTGAAACAGAACCGATTGATCTGCAGAAAATATTTTTTACAACGATACTGGATACAAAAATAGTGCTGCCGGCCGGTGTTTCATTACCGGAAGGAACATCATCTGTCGCCAGTGTAACTATAAAAGTAAAAAAGAAAGCATCTTCCTCGTCTGGGCTGAGGTAACTCATGCGTTCTAAATTGCAGAAAAGATCCAAGAAGACCGGGCTTGCGCCGGGGAGCCTGGTTCTGTCGGCAGCAAGTACGCGGAAAAATCAAAAATTAAACTGATTCGTTACGACGAGACTTTCTTTGAAGAAAAGGAAATCAATTCTATAAAAGATTTCAGTCCTGAAAATGATAAAAAAGGAATTACCTGGCTCAATATAGACGGACTACAGGATATAAAATTATTCGAAGATATCGGCGATCTTTTCGGTTTGCATCCGCTTGTCCTGGAAGACATTCTCAATACCGATCAACGCCCCAAAATGGAAGATTACGGCGACTACCTTTATCTTGTTCTAAAAAACTTTTATGAACGGGAAGGTGAAGGTTTGCAGTCCGACCAGATAAGCGTTATTTTGGGTAAAGATTTTGTCCTTTCTTTTCAGGAAAAAGAAAGCAGTATTTTGGATTCGATCAAAGAAAAAATCAGCAAGAGTAAAGGCCGCATCAGAAAAGAAGGAGCCGATTATCTTGCTCATGCCATCATGGACAATATAGTGGATAATTATTTTATCGTGCTGGAAAATCTGGAAGAGAAAATTGAAAATCTGGAAGATGATTTGGTAAAAAAACCGACTCAATCAACGCTTCACGATATTCATATGTTTAAAAGAGAATTGATTATGTTGGGCAAATCTCTTTGGCCTTTACGGGAAGCGATAAATTCGCTGGCAAGATCGGGGTCGCCTCTGATTGATAAATCCATTGTTGTTTATTTCAAGGATATCTATGACCACATTATCGCTATTATTGACACTGTGGAAACATTTAAAGATATGCTCTCCGTTATGCTGGATATATATCTGTCCACAATAAGTAACAAACTTAACGAGGTAATGAAGGTGCTTACAATTATAGCCACAATTTTTATGCCGTTGACTTTTATTGCAGGGGTGTATGGAATGAATTTCAAGTATATGCCGGAGCTGGAATGGAGATTGGGTTATTTTGGTGTATTAGGGATTATGCTTACGGTGGCTTTGATAATGGTGTTTTATTTCAAAAAAAAGAAGTGGTTTTAGGAGTTAAATTTATTGCATTAGATTTAAAAATATGTTCAATTTGTCATGAAATTTTTTACTAAGAGGAGGCATTGAAAATGAGTGTTTTTGCAGCAAGCGATATAATGGAAGTTGCTATAAGAATTGAAGAAAACGGCGTTAATTTCTACAAATTTGCCGAACAGATTGCCAAAAAGGAAGACGAGAAAAAACTTTTTGCCCAGCTCGCTCAGGCGGAAGTTGCTCATAAAAAAACTTTTGAAAAACTTTTTGCCGGCATGGAAAAATCAAATCTGACAGAAAGCTATGAGGGAGAGTTTGGCGCTTATCTGCGGTCCTATGTGGATAACAACTTAATTTTTACCAAGGAAATAATGGATAAGCAGTTATCCAATATTAAGGATACCGCTGGCGCCCTTGATTTCGCTATTCAAAGAGAACTGGATTCAATTTTGTATTATCACGAAATTAAGAAACTGGTTCCGGCGGCTCAGCATGACGCGCTGGAAAAGATAATTGAGGAAGAAAGAAAACATTTTCAGTCTTTGACAGCAATGAAAAAGTGTATGGAGTAACAAATCATTTATATTGACGGTGAATAAAAAACGGACTGTTTAAAAACAGCCCGTTTTTTATTAGAATTCCTTACATTAAGTAAATTTCGAGAAGAATTAAGTAGTCGTCCCTGAAAAAGTCACA
>AWGX01000357.1 GCA_000495415.1 Smithella sp. ME-1
TTGCTAAAAATTATTTAAAGTCCTTGAAATAATCTAAACATAGCACTGGTTCTTTCCAGCCTTGACACGACATACCGGCTGTGTTACTTAGCGCGCAAAATCCCTTTTTAGCTAATCGACTAGCAGAAAATTATGAAAAAAAATACTTCCGAGAAAGATCATAGAAATTTTCTTAATGAAGCGGAAATGCTGCTTGAGCAGAATAAATTTCCTGATGCGTTAAATCTTGCACAGGAACGTCTTAGA
>AWGX01000358.1 GCA_000495415.1 Smithella sp. ME-1
TGTCTAATTGCCGGAGTAATAGTTAACTTAGGCCGGTCGGTCTTGAATCAAAATTTACGGAGGTCCGTCATGGAAACAAAAAAATACCGCGCGCTCGTTACCCGGGAATCGGAAGATAAAAAATTTACAAGCGCAATAGAGGAATTATCGACAGAAAACCTTCCCGCGGGAGATGTTCTCGTCCGTGTGCTTTACTCATCGCTTAATTTCAAGGACATGCTTTCGGCTTCGGGCAACAGAGGCGTTACAAAAAAATATCCGCACACGCCGGGCATAGACGCCGCCGGAATTGTGGAAAAAAGCAGTTCGGCGGACTTTAAACCGGGCGAAGAAGTTATTGTTACAAGTTATGATCTCGGCATGAACACCTCAGGCGGGTTGGGACAGTATATTCAGGTCCCGTCTTCATGGATAGTCAAAAAGCCTGCAAATTTGACTCTTCGAGAAAGCATGATATTTGGAACCGCCGGATTTACCGCCGCTTTGTCAATTCTTAAACTGACTGATCACGGAATAAGAGGCGGCTCTGAAATCCTCGTAACAGGCGGAAGTGGCGGTGTCGGAAGCAGCGCCGTATCAATACTTTCACACGCCGGTTACCGGGTTACAGCGGTCAATGGAATTTACGACGAAAGCTCTTTTATTAAGAGTATGGGAGCGGCCGAGGTTATTGATATACCCGATCCGGCTGAATCTGCAGGGAAACCTCTTTTGAAGGATAGATGGGATGCCGCTCTTGACACTCTGGGAGGCAATCTTCTCTCTTTTGCTCTGAGATCGGTCAAGAGCAACGGGGCGGTTACCTGCTGCGGCAACGCCGCATCGGCCGACCTGTCTCTTACGGTATATCCCTTTATATTACGTGGTATCACACTGTACGGAATTGACTCCCAGAACTGTCCCATGCAAACAAGAACAAGAGCATGGGAAATGCTCGCAGGGATTTGGAAATATCCATGGATTGAATCAATCTCCACAGAAGTAAGGCTTCAAAACGTTATCCCCGAAATTGAGAAAATAAAAGCAGGCAAACACAGAGGAAGAATAATTGTCGATATGCAGAATTAAATAATCAGTTAATGAAGTACCCGGTCTATATGAAATCTGCGCAGGTTGCAGAAGAACGATTAGAAGGGAATATTAATTCAAAGCTTACCTGATGGTACAAGATTCGTGATTGACAGGCAGGATACTTATTCCTATACTCGGTTACATTAAAACTAACTTTTTCTAAATGAAAATTGAAGGAGCAAATATGAATATTGATGAAAAATACAAAAAAGCCGGTGAAATAATTAGTACAGCAGGAGGAACTCCGATTCCTGTTAACGATACTCTCATCAAAATTTTAAAATATTTCATCATGGAAGATGAATTGGATTTTATCACCGCTTTCAACGAAAAAAAATCTCAAACCATGGAACAGTTGAAGCAGTCGAGCGGATTATCGGAAGAAGAAATCAATAAAAAAGTGAAGAATCTGTCACGTAGAGGCGTTATCTTCAATCAGCCCAACAGCAAGGGGCTGATGGTTTTTAGATTGCTGCCGCTGGTAAACGTGGGAACCTTTGAATACACTTTTATGGGCAAGATTGAGAAGAACGAACGAAACAGGGAAATATCTTTGTTATTTGATAAATTGTTCGCGGAATTAGAGCAAATGGTCCAGACTAATTATGATGCGCTTATTCCTCATCTATCGACTTTACCGCCGGTCGACAGAACAGTGCCCATTTTTGATAACAAACCCAAAAATGAGAAAATAAAAATTGTCATTGATCAGGAAATCAGCGCAGCTTCGGACAAAATTGTCCCGACCAAAAAAGTTGAGGAATTAATTCAAAAATTTGATGAAATCGCAGTGGGACATTGTTTTTGCCGGCATCATAAAGATATGTCCGGAACTCCCTGTAAACAAACTGATGAAAGGGAAAATTGTTTTACCTTCGGCAAATCGGCAAGATTTACTTCAGAGCAGGGTTTTTCAAGAATGATCTCGAAAGATGAAGCTTTGGTTATCTTAAAGAAAGCCGAAGACGCTGGACTTGTACATAAAGCCTATCATCCGAATTTCGACACAAGCAAAGATGAAACAAGTATTTGCAACTGCTGCCGCTGCTGCTGCGCCAACGGCGTCGATAACATGATCATACCAATTGCGAATACAACCAATTTTTTATCTATGGTCAATAGCGATCTCTGCATCGGATGCGGTAAATGTGTCAAAGTATGTCACACCTATGCGGCTTATTTAAACGACAATAAAAAAGCCAGCCGTAAGGCAGAACGTTGTATTGGTTGCGGGGTCTGCGCGCATTTCTGTCCGCAAAACGCCATCTCCATGATTGAAGGCAAAGAAAGAATTGTAAGGATTCAGCCAAAAAAGAAATAGCGCTTTGATCGGAAGCGC
>AWGX01000359.1 GCA_000495415.1 Smithella sp. ME-1
GAGGAGGCTCCGCAGGCGTATTACCTATACGTTGAGGAAGCCGACGACGCTGCCAACAAAGGTAGCCAAAGAAAACGAAAGGGGATGAGTTGGCTAAACTCATCCCCTTAAATCCATTGGTGGAGCTGAGGAGGATCGAACTCCTGACCTCTTGAATGCCATTCAAGCGCTCTCCCAGCTGAGCTACAACCCCAACAAACTATTGACTAATTGTGTAGCCCATTAACACAGGCCATAATCGATTGTCAACAGATTTTAAGCTTGACTTTTGACATTCCACCTATATAATCGCTGCCCGTGCCGGAGTGGTGAAACTGGTAGACGCAGGGGACTCAAAATCCCCCGACTCTTGCAGTCATGTCGGTTCGATTCCGACCTCCGGCACCAATCATAAAACAAAATAATCAGATAACAGAATCTTTTTATTTTTCCTGCAAATTATTAAGTAATCAAGAATATGAAAAAGAAATTGCTTTTTGTTTATTCATCAACTTGTTTTTTGATAATAGCTGGATTAGCGGTTAAGTGATCCACTTGTCTTTTAAGTTCATTAACCTGCGTTTGTAAATCATCAATTTGCTGTCGGCATAATTTTAATGCCTGATCGGTTTCCAACACCGTGGCAAATTGCTGAATATTCATATACAGAACAAATGACAGAGATGTGCCTGCATTTAATACTTTATAAGCTTTGCCTATTGCTTCTTCAATATTTATATTCTGCGTGGTCGAATCATAGGAACCCATAGTTTCACACACCATATCCTGTTCTACTGGTCCGCAGATTTCTTCATACTTTTTACGCGCACCCCTAAATGGTTCACCCTGACCGGAAAGAAACCACGCCTCACTGAAATCAAAGTAATTACAAAACACTTTCATAAATTCAGCGCTGGGACGTATTCTTTTCGCGCGGTATTGACTAATATTACTGGTATTTATTTTTAAAAGATCGCCCAAAGACTCGTTAGTTAATTTATCAATTTGGCAAACATAATTAATTGCCCACCTGGTACGATTTTTTAATTCTTCATCTATCATATATTACCCAATTTTTCCATTTTTTTATTGTACTAGAAATGTTTTATACATTTAATAATTAATTTCAATAATTTAGCATGCAATACATTTAATTAAAAATACTTAACTGGCAAATGCAATATTTACTTGACACAATTAAAAATTATATTTATAATCACATTCAATAATGTAATTTCTAAATCAAAAAAAGGAGTTTTTAGCAATGAAAAAAATTCCTCCAAACATGAAACCCAACGATATACGAAAGGCTATGTTGGATGCCAACGTCAAACAGGCGACCATTGCCCGCGAGCTTGGAGTATCCAACGAAACGGTTTACAGCGTTATTGAGGGTCGTGCTTCTCATCGTGTCCGGAAACACATAGCACAAAAAATAGGAATTGATATTAAACGCATTTGGCCAAATCCGTATCTTTTGGGTGGTCCACGTAAAGCCGGAAGGCCATTTTGTTACGGTCAACATAAGAAACCATAAACAAATTTTAAAGAACCGTTTTTTCATGACTACTTTATAACTTAATCAAAAAGGCTTTTCAACGACTAAAAATAAAAAACCAGACTTATCGGCACAAATGGTTATCTTAATAAGATGGGGGAATAGGTCATGAATGAAAATCTTAGCTTTGCAATTGAAATTATAGAGGGAAAGAAA
>AWGX01000360.1 GCA_000495415.1 Smithella sp. ME-1
GATAATGCTTTATTGAAGGCGCTGATGAAACCCAGAATATATATTTTGGTTGACGTCATAATTAAAGATTTCCCCGCCAAAATCATCAATGCTATTATAATAACCAAAACGGCAATATAGGTATTCAGAACCTTTGGAGAAATCGACACGGAAACAAAGACCCCGATAACGCAGGCAAAAACACCAAACCAGATAATTGTCACAGAGACTTTATGATCAATAGTGCCCTGTTGAAAATTCGCGT
>AWGX01000361.1 GCA_000495415.1 Smithella sp. ME-1
TTTCTTAACCGAGGGCAAATCTGTAGAAAAAACTCTGAATCCGATAACATCAAAAAAGTGATTGACAATATAGTCCTCAAATTTTTTAAAAGTCATTTTAAGATTTACACAATCCAGTACATCGACCTGGTGATTTTTATTCTCCAGAGCCTTAGCCAGATAGCCTAACCCCAGATCAGGAGAAGAAAGAGAAACATTGCGAGTAATAGGATTTACCAGTAATACTTTCATGGCGAAAAATTTTAAGTCACGGTTGCTTTCTTTATTAACAACTTGCGGAAGTGATAGCCAAACATCATCAGCATTACCGCCTCTCCCAAGGATTGACGATAAAAGATTAATGCCCTGAATAGCAGCTTCCAGAAATAGATGCTGTTACTGAATTTGTCGAAAATACCCAGGTAAAAGACTGAATTGAAAAAAGCAATTATTCCCAATAAAGTTATGGGACGACGTCTTGCAGGTCTGTAAGTACCAAGAAACTCGAGAAGTCTCATATAATATTCTTTCGGAGAATATAAATAATTCAGAACAGAGTTGTATCGTTCCTTTATCACCTGCGGATTCATTTTAGGAATAAAGTTCATGGTCCCGTCACAGTTGTCACCGGTACAGTCGTCGAGAAGACGCCCCTCCTCCTTGAGACGGCGGTAAAGACGGGTTCCCGGTGGAGCATTGAGCAGCCCAATCATAGCCAAGACTACACCGCTATTTTGAATGAACTTTATCTGACGTTCGAAAATATCGGGCGGATCGTTATCAAAGCCTATTATAAAACCGCCCATAACCTCCATTCCGTTTCGCTGTATCGTCTTAACGGCGTCTACAAGATCCATTGAAAGATTCTGGTGTTTGCTACATTCCGCGAAGCATTCTTCCTGCGGTGTCTCCAGACCAAGAAAGACATGGCCAAAGCCTGCCGCAGTCATAAGTTTCATTAGTTCTTCATCCTGAGCCAGATTTACCGAAGCTTCCGTGTAAAAAGTAAACGGGAAATTTCTAGTCTCCTGCCATGATCTGAGCTCCCGGAGAAGAGTCTTTACCTTCGTTTTATTTCCGATGAAATTGTCATCCACTATGAAGAGACTTCCACGCCAACCAATTTCGTAGAGTTTGTCAAACTCCCGAATCATTTGCTCATTTGATTTTACTCTGGGATATCGTCCGTAAAGATTTGTTATATCACAAAACTCACAATCGAAAGGACATCCTCTGGAATACTGAACTGACATGGAAGCATAATCATTTATATCTATAAGGTCCCATCGGGGTATTGGAGTCATTGTAATGTCGGGCTTTTCCTCAGTGGCATAGACGCGCTGAAGTTTTCCATTAGCCAGGTCGTTCAGAAACATGGGAAGAGTTATCTCTGCCTCATTGAGTACAAGATAATCGACATCGGCAAAATCTTCCGGACAGCTTGTAAAAAGCGGCCCACCACCTACGACTGCTTTGCCCAGGGTGCGGCATTTGTCGATAATCTGCTGTACTGATTCTTTTTGAACTATCATTGCTCCGATGAAGACTAGATCAGCCCACTCAATCAAATCATCCAAAAGGTTTTCAGCGTTCATGTCCACAATTTTAATATCCCATTCACGGGGGAACATTGCCGCGACCGTCATTAATCCTAAAGGAACATGAAAAGCTTTTTTACGAATTAACTTCATAACATGCCGAAAATTCCAGAACGTATCAGGTATCAAAGGATTAATCAGCAAAGCTTTCATATAAATATACCTTCTGACGGGCTGCAAACAGGCGTGATTAATTCCGCCTTATTGTATTTACTTATTAGAAAAAATCCTGGACTTCAATATCCACATCATTTGTTTCAAATACAATGTTATAAAAAGTTTTATTCGCGGACTTCTGTGTTTTATAGCTAAAAAGAAAATAGAATAAATAAAAATCGGCAGTTTTATGAAGTAAGGTATTTTCCTGACTACACTGTAAGTCATTTTTTTTCTAAGAAAAACAGGCGTAGCTGGAAGAACCTTAAGAATGAAATAATATTCATTATGAAAATCATTGGAAGCCGGAGACATCTCAAAATAACTGTGAGGATTATAACCGTGATTTATTAAATCCATTTTTTCATCGTTGAGAACCTTATGTTCGAATCCTTTTTTAATAATTTCTGTTTTAGGATGATAAGTCATCCAGTATGGTTCGATTATATCCGGTGTATTTTCAATAAAGAACAGTCTTGCCTCTTCATAATGTTCTATAGTATCGCCGGGCATTCCAACAATATAATCGGCAAAGGAAACAATTTTATATTTTTTCAGAATTTTCAAAGTGTTTGCAATGTTGACATTCGATTCGTGACGCTTAAGATAATTTTTCCGATATTCCTCGTTGATGTGTTGAATTCCAAAATCAACCCATTTACAGCCTGCATCCTTCAATAGTATTGCGATATCCTCATCAAATAAATTAACATGTATATAGCATTTAAAGGGGATAGCTACTTTCTTCTTGTATACTTCCAGAAAATTTTTAAGCCATTTTTTATCAAGTATGAAAACATCGTCCCAGAATTCGATTAATTCAATTTTGTATTTTTCTTTATAGAAGATCAATTCTTCAATTACATGTTCAACGCTTCTGCGCCTTATGTAATTTGATTTTTCATCCGGAAGTTCCCTGAAATAATGATTGAAACAGTAAGAACAATCGTAAGGACATCCCCTGGAGGTCATCGTCAGATAATATGATTTTACGGGAAACACATCCTTCCAGATTTCATTGTCATAATGAGGGAGAGAATCCAGGTCTTGAATAAAACCAATCTGCTTCCCTTTAATAATTGCATTGTCCTTTGATCTATACCAGGTATTAACTATCGGTTCGGACGAATCTTCTCTTTCAATATGTTTGATAATTTCAGAAAAGGCAATTTCTCCCTCACCGATAACTATATAATCTATGAACTCGTTCGCAATCACCACTTCCGGAACGGAAGATACGTGTATACCGCCG
>AWGX01000362.1 GCA_000495415.1 Smithella sp. ME-1
GCTTTAATCGGACCGTCCGGCTGCGGCAAATCCACCCTTTTGAGGCTTTTGAACCGGATGAATGATCTGATTGACGATACAAGGGTCGAGGGGGAAATTCTCTTTGAAGAGAGAAATATATACGGCGCTGACATTGATCCCGTGGACATCAGAAAAAAAGTAGGCATGGTCTTTCAGAAACCCAACCCATTTCCCAAGACCATTTATAATAATATTGCTTACGGGCCGAAACTCGCCTCGAATAATACCGGGGATATCAACGCCCTGGTTGAGCAAAGCCTGAAACAGGCGGTTTTATGGGACGAGGTGAAAGATATATTGAATCAGTCGGCGATGAAGCTTTCCGGGGGGCAGCAGCAGCGTCTCTGCATTGCCCGCGCGCTGGCGATGAAGCCGGATATTCTGCTGATGGATGAACCGACATCCGCGCTGGATCCGATTTCGACCGCGAAAATTGAAGAGTTGATTGAAGAGCTGAAAAAAAATTATACCATCATTATTGTCACGCACAATATGCAGCAGGCGGCCAGGATTTCCGATGAAACAGCTTTCTTTTACCTGGGAAATCTGATCGAATATAACAAAACGGAAAAAATATTTACCAATCCGGACGTGAAGCAGACGGAAGACTATATTACGGGAAGATTTGGTTAATATTAGGAGGATAAAGCATGGAAGAAAGAAAGCATACGAGTACACAATATGAAAAAGAATTACAGGAAATAAAGAATAACCTGATTTATTTGGGTGCTCTAACAGAACAAGCGATTCAAAAAGCCATGAAATCTCTGATTGATAGGGATACAGAAATGGCGAATAAGGTTATCGCCAATGATTACGAAATCGATAAAATGGACAAAGAAATTGAAGAAAAATGCATCAAACTTTTAGCGCTACGGCAGCCCACGGCAATCGATTTGAGATTCATTGCCACAGCTATAAAGATTAATGGTCATTTGGAAAGAATCGGTGACATGGCCGTTAATATAGCAGAAAAAGCAGCTCAGCTTAATCAAGAACCCAAACTGAAACCATATATTGATTTACCTCGTATG
>AWGX01000363.1 GCA_000495415.1 Smithella sp. ME-1
ATTTCGACCGAAGGGAGAAATCTTGTAAAATCATAATGAAAAGAAAGATTTCTCGTCGCCTTGCTCCTCGAAATGACACGAGGGGTATTATGCAAATGTTTAAAACTGTTCAAAGATAGCAACTAACAATAACCTAAATCAAATTATTCCGAATATTGTAATTCCTGATCTATAATCTGCTTTACCTGTTGCACTATCTCCTCAAGCGCATATAATTTATTTTCACCGGTCTTTCTGATTTTCAGCTCAACTTTTCCATGAACCAGATTTTTCTGACCGACAACAACTCTCAGCGGAACTCCGATTAAATCGGCATCTTTAAATTTGACACCGGCCCTTTCATCACGATCATCAAAAATAACTTCAATATTATCATCAAGCATGGATTTATAAATACCCTCCGCGCTTTTCATTACTTCTTCTTCGTTTACATTGACTGGTGTAATAATTACCTGGTACGGTGCCAAAGCCATCGGCCAGATAATTCCGTTTTCATCGTGACTTTGCTCGATACTGGCGGCCATTGTTCTTCCTATAC
>AWGX01000364.1 GCA_000495415.1 Smithella sp. ME-1
CCATCCGTATCTATTAACTCATTCCTTTCAAACCGCTCACAACGAGCAGCGTCCGTATTAAATTTTATAAAAAATGATACGTCACCCTCCAAAACGTAAACAGGTTTATCTATGCTAATATCAGAACCTATTTTAAGTATCCTGCACGTCCCCCGACCATCAGATGAAAAGGCAACCTCAGAAAAATTCTTGCATAACCCGCAACTGATTTCCGGTACCTTCTCCCGTTCTTCCACTCCCGAAGCCCGATGGCCTGCTGACATTGCTACGGATAAAGC
>AWGX01000365.1 GCA_000495415.1 Smithella sp. ME-1
TTAATTTTGTTATAAACAATTTTTATTATACCCAAGTCCGTTAATAGCCCTTTTCTGAATTGAAAAGATACCTAAAAAGCCAAAAGACATTTTATAGTATTCACCAAGCACATCCGTGAAATCAGTATAACTTTTCCCTTCAGCAATTAGCAAAATTTTAGTTACATAATAGAAACAACACAAGCTTATAAATGCAAAAAGCAATGCTAACAATACCACGTAAAAGTCACTATTAATTAACCTTTCTGGCCCAAACCATGAAAATGTAAAGATTAAAAAAAGAATGAATTGTAGAACAAGTGTAAAAGCAAAATACTTTCTATCTGGCCTTTTTTCTAAAGGGATTTTCCCTTCGATAAAATGGGATAGAGTGTTTAGATAAATCAGGGTAAAAATGTTCCAAGCATTTAATGCCAATCTTAAATATAATGTTCCAAAAAATGAAAAAGCAAAACAACTAAAAAGTAGAAAAATGGATATTAAATTTAATTGCCACGCTTTAGTATTTAAAAAGAATTTTGATTTCATAAATGTCCAATTAGTTGAAGTTTATAACAATTAATATACTTGGTTGGTTTTTTCCGATTTATGAAGCAGATATTACTCTTTTTTGAACGGAATGCAAAGAAAAAAGTGCTTAAAAATCCAACAAAATGAACTTTTGCTACTTGGTATTTTGTGGTAATATTATACTTAAGCCAAGTTGGTATATTATGGAAAATTTGTCCGATAGCAATAAAAATGATGTTCTTCCGGAGTTTCAAGCCTTTCTTTTAGAGAAGAAATTGGTGCCGGAAAAGAATGTCTTCTTTTATGCCTTGTGGGCAAGTAAATATTTCTCCTATGCCCGTAAAAAGCAAATAAGCTCCGAGAAATATCAGGAAAACGCCATCCTTGAATTTATCGAATCTCTGAAAGCAGATCCCAATATGTCCGACTGGCAAATTCGTCAGGCGGGTGACGCAATCCGTTTATATTATTTTCATTACCGGGGTCTAAAACCTGATAATTTATCCACGATAAAAGCCCATAACGCCATACCTGAACTGCTTAAGGAAACACAACGACTGATCCGTCTGAAGCATTATTCTTACAGCACGGAAAAAACTTATCTGCAATGGATCAAACGTTTTCTCGAATATTCGAGTCAAACCTCGAAGAAGGATGCTTCTATAGAACTTGATGCCGCCGATTGCAAAAATTTCCTCAGTTATCTGGCTTTAAAGGAAAAAGTATCCGCATCAACACAGAATCAGGCGTTCAATGCTCTGCTTTTTCTTTTTCGCAATGTGCTTTGCAAAGAGATTGGCGGCCTCGCGCAGACTGTCCGGGCAAAGCGCGGGCAGAAACTGCCCGTTGTCTTCTCGGTGGAAGAGGTCAAACGATTGCTGGCCTGTTTGAACGGCAGGGATTTGCTCATTGCCGGGTTGCTCTATGGTTCAGGACTGCGATTGATGGAACTCGCCCGTCTAAGAGTGAAGGATGTCGATATGGATTTAAATACGCTGACCGTGCGAAGCGGAAAGGGCGACAAAGACAGAGCAACCATCCTGCCGACAACGGTCAAAGATCAGTTAAAGAATCATTTAACCGAAGTCAAAAAATTGCATGAAAATGATCTGGCCCGCGGATATGGCGAAGTCCATCTTCCCGACGCGCTTGGCAGGAAATATCCCAACGCCGGTAAGGAATGGACATGGCAGTATGTTTTCCCGGCCAATAATCTATCTGTTGATCCGCGTTCCGGAAAAGTGCGCCGCCATCACATCAGCGATACGGCCATTCAGGATGTAATCAAAAAAGCAATCCGCAAAGCAGGTATTCCCAAATTCGCCACAGTCCATACGCTACGCCACAGCTTTGCAACGCACTTACTGATGAACGGCGTAAATATCCGCGAAATTCAGGAGTTGCTGGGGCATAAAAATGTTGAAACGACGATGATTTATACCCACGTGATGAGAGATATGTCCCACGCGCCGAAAAGTCCATTGGATAACCTTTAACAAAGGCCAGTATAACCTTCTTTAAATTAAAATATCAGTTTGACAGTTGTCGTCGATTTAGATAAAGACTGATAGTCATAATTTTGCGGGCATAAGCAAAAACGAGTATGAATGGCAGTAAATGAACAGCGGCTTGAAAAGGATCAAGGTCTTCAAAGGGGCGGGCGTGAAGACGGATCGGGAAAGAGAGCTGTGAATCTTATACGTAAAGGGATTCTTTTCATTTTGTGCCTTTAATTTTCAACAGGAGGAATTCAATATGGCACACAGTAATTGGTTGTATCAGACGCGGGACATCATGTTCCAGATCAAAGAATGGCTCGGCGTGGATAAGCTCTTGAGCCTTGATGCTTACAAAGAATACTACGGGATGGACGACATCAACAGCTTCCTTGATGTCAACTTTAAGGTCTGCCGAGACGTGATGTGTCCGGCCAACAAAGACGCAGACGAACCCGGCGCGAAATTTGTGGGCGGCAATGAACATGCGGTGGTGACCCCGGATTCGTTCAAGAATGTTTATAAAACCGTGATGGATGCGGAACTGGGACCCCAGTTCGGTTACCGCGGCGAAGGCAAAATACCGCTGTGTTGGTATGCGCCGATTCTGGAGATGCAGTCCGCCGCTTCGCCGTCGATCGTCATGTTCTGGTGCCTGACGCAGGGCGCGATCACCGTGCTTCATGAATTTGCCACCAAAAAACAACAGGACCTGTTTATCCCCAAACTGCGCACAGGTGAATGGGGCGGCACCATGGGGCTTACCGAACCGGGCGCAGGCTCCGAAGTCGGCGCGGTGCAGAGCAAAGCGTTTCCCACCGACACGCCCGGGAAGTATAAGCTCACCGGAACGAAAAGCTTCATCTCTTCCGGCGACCATGACCTGGCCGAAAACATCATCCATCTGATGCTGGCCAAGACGCCGGGCGCCAAGGAAGGCACCGCAGGCATATCGCTTTTCATCGTGCCCAAATTCTGGGTCAACGACGACGGCTCGCTGGGCGCCTGGAATGACGTCACCACCATGGGCATCGAGCACAAGCTGGGCATTCACGGTTCGACAACCGCGACTCTCTCCATGGGTGAAAACGAGAACTGCTACGGCTGGATGGTGGGAGAAGCGGAAGTGAAAGACGGACGCGGCATCGGCATGAAGCAGATGTTTGCGTATATGAACGAGGAACGCCTGAACACGGGCCTGTTCTCCCTGGGATGCATCGGCGCCGCCTACTACGCCGCTCTGGATTATACCAAACTGCGCGTGCAGAGCAAACATTCCACCAACCCCAAGGGCCCCAGCGTCCGGATCATCGAACACGAAGATGTCCGCCGCATGCTTTTGTCCCAGAAGTCCATTCTGGAGGCCTGTCGGGCGCTCATTTACAAGTCCTATCTCTACCGCGACCTGGCCGTAGATGCCGCCACGCCGGAAGAGCGGGAATATTATGATGATATGTTTGCGATCAATAACCCAATGTGCAAGGCCTATACATCCGATATGGCGAGGCTTGCCACCGGTGACGCCATCCAGTGCCTCGGCGGCTACGGCTTCACGGAGGAGTATGCCCCGGCGGAACTGTACCGGGATGTTGTGATTTATGGAATCTGGGAAGGCACTAACTTCATCCAGGCTCAGGATTATACCGGCCGCAAGTTCACCATGAAGGAAGGCGCGCCGTTCAAAAAGTGGGTAGCGGAAATCGACGATTTCGTCGCCGGCAGGAAGACGGATGAATTCGCGGCGGAATTCGCGATGATGGCGGAAGCCATGGCGGCTTTCAAAGAGATCATCAACATGAATGACGCCTGGACGAAGGGCGACAAGCAGATGAAACAACTTTTCGCCACCCGGACCCTGCATGCAGGCGCCAGAGTTTACTGCGGCATGCTGTTGCTCGACCAGGCGCTTCTGGCGGCGGCAAAGATGAAAGAGAAGGGCGAAATCGACGCCGATTTCTACAAGGGCAAAATTGCCACGGCCCGGTTCTATGTCATGAATCATGTTCCCGATATTTTCGGATATCTCAAATCGATGAAATTTGGCGACCGCAGCGCCATTGATATCCCCGAAGAAAGCTTCATGTAGGGTGAACGTACCCTCTGGACGGACTAGAAATGACAACATTGTGAAGCCATTACTGAAACACTACATTA
>AWGX01000366.1 GCA_000495415.1 Smithella sp. ME-1
TCGTCACCTCCTCCTTGCCGCCTCATTATCCTTTGAAACCGAAATGGTATTTATATTATCCTTAGCCTAATTCATCTTGTAGTTTCCTGCCGCCGAGAAGATGCATGTGTAAATGAAACACAACTTGTCCTCCTTCAGCATTGCAATTGATCGCTGTACGAAAACCACTGGCGTCAATTTTTTTTACTTTCGCCACTTTTTGCGCTGCGGCAATTAAACTGTTTATTATATTATCTTTTTCGGTATTAACATCCATTAAAGTAGAAATATGATTTTTAGGAATGATCACAACATGTACCGGAGCCATCGGATGAATGTCATCAAAAGCCAGAACATTATCGTCCTCATAAATTTTAGCACAGGGAATTTCTCCCTTTATGATTTTACAAAAAATACAATTTGACATAATTACCGCCTCACGACTTTATCATCGAAAAGATTTTTTACTTTCTTGAATTGCTTCTTCAAGAGAAACAGCGCCAGTGTAAAGAGCACGGCCGATAATCACTCCGTAAATTTCGCAATCGTCTATTGCCAGAAGTTTTCTGATATCAGCTGTGCTGGCAACACCGCCGGAAGCGATCACCGGAATACTTACAGACCTTGCCAATAATTTTGTTGCTTCAAGATTAATTCCTGTACCCATGCCATCGCGCAAGATATCAGTATACACAATGGCCTTTACATTATGGTTCTCATAACGACGGGCAAGGTCAACCGCGTTTTGTTCAGTTTTTTGTGTCCAGCCACGAATGGCCACTTTCCCCTCCAAAGCATCAATGCCTAAAATTATTTTCCCCGGAAACGTGTCGCAGGCATCCTGAATAATTTTTTCATCTTGCAGGGCCGCTGTGCCCAGGATAACGCTCCCGACACCATTACTTAAATAGAATTCAATTGTCTCCATATCCCTTATACCGCCACCAACCTGAATAGGGATATCTACCTTTTTGGCAATCTCCAGGATTATGTTTGCATTACGAGGCAACCCGGCAACAGAACCGTCCAGATCAACTATATGGATTAATTCAGCACCTTGTTCCATCCACGTTATTGCCATATCCACAGGATTATTTGCGTATGTTGTAACACGGTCAAAATCACCCTGAGCCAGCCTCACGCATTTTCCATCTTTAATATCAATTGCCGGAATAACGATCAAATGAACACCCCTCCCGCAAAAAAAATAGGATATATTTTTATACAAAAATGGAGTTTCAACCCGGCAGTTTCTACTTTTTGGTTTGGAATACCTAATTTTCAGACGAGAACGTAATGCCGCATTCCACAACCTATCTCGTTATTAAAAGAAACCTCCGGCCGGAAATGGCTCCATTATTTAAAGATAAATTTTGTTTTTCATTTGCTTATAAAAACTTATAAGCAGACGTAACCATGTGAACTAATGCATTCTGAAAAGAAGGTTCAATGCTCCAGTCTGGGAAACGTTTCAAATACTTTGTCCATACCTTGCTTCGTCAATTGACGAGCAGTTAACCACTTGCCGCCACCTTTGATGAACGAAGATATTTGAAAGACATCTTCCATTAGAGATTTTTGTGTTTTGTCGAAAAATCCTCTCCAAATTACTTTACCATCAGCAATTCTTATCAAATGAATTTCAAAAGCCACAGATGCCGGGTGTTCTGAACCATATTCGGAACCTACTCTTTCAATATACCGGTAAATGTAACCCACGGCCAAGACATCCGCTCCTAATTCTTTGCCCACTTTTTTAAAAACGTTCAGTAAAGGTTCCTTTAGCGATTCAGAAACACTTCTTTTATAGACATCCTGCACTTTATCCGAGGGAATTAGTTCCGCTCGTTTTAATTCATTAAGCTTGCCAACAAAGACTTCTTCCACAATCTTTTCAGAGCCATTTAATATTTTCCCACCAAACAAACCTATACCGCAAACCGGACAAATAACAGTGTTCCTTTGTTCATCTTCAGGAATTAATGGCTGAAAAGAAATTATGGCTATATGTATCGGAGTTATAGAGTTGTCCGCACTTTTTTCTTGAGCTCCAGCTGTGGCTGACAAAGCATAAAAAATGACTAACACAACCACTGTGACACAGCTAATTTTTCTCAAAACATAATTAAACAATGATTGGTCCTCCCTTTTAAAGTCTTCCTTTTGTGGAAAGAACTCCCTTAATATTTTCATTCAAAGCTACAGCGTTTCTAAAGGCACGGGCAAAAGATTTGAAAATCGCTTCGATAATGTGATGACCATTATCGCCATACAAAAAATTGATATGCAGTGTAATTCCGCTGTTATCCGTAAACGCCTTAAAAAATTCTTTAATAAGAACAGGATCAAACCCGGCGATTTTTCTGCGTCCGTAGTTAACATTGTAAATTAAGTAGGGACGACCGGAAATATCCATATCCACGCGACAAAGGCATTCATCCATAGGCACACAAGCAGAACCGTAACGATTAATGCCTGTCTTTTTTCCCAGTGCCTGCCCTACGGCTTTTCCCAGGCAAATTCCTAAATCCTCAATCAGGTGATGATCATCAATATGCGTATCGCCTTTACTTTTAACAACCAGCTTAATAAAGCCGTGGCGCGCGAAAAGTTCCAGCATGTGGTCAAAAAAAGGAATTGTCGTATCAATCCTGCTTCCCGTGGTTTTATCCAGATCAATTTCAAGATTAATATCGGTTTCTTTTGTTTTGCGGATGACTTTTACTTTTCTGTCCATTTTTGTTTTCTCCGCTAAATAACCTTGTTTAAAGAATATTCAATTATACCCTGCGCTCCTGCTTCCAGAAGTTTGGGAATTAGATCACGCATGACTTTCGCATCAACAATGGTTTCTATGGCGAACCACTTGTCCGAAGATAAACTGGAAATCGTGGGAGATTTAAGCGAAGGCAGTAACGACATAACCTTTTTCAAATTTTCTTTGGAAACATTAAGTTTTAAACCTACCTTACCCATTGCCTGTAAAGAACCATTCAGCATTGTAGAAATTTGCTCAATTTTCTTACGCTTCCATTGATTCTTCCAGGAAGCTTTATTGGCAATTAACTGTGTGTTGGTTTTCATCAATTCATGAATAATCCGTAATTTATTGGCCTTAATGGTTGAACCGGTTTCTGTCACTTCCACAACGGCATCCACCAAACCTTCCACAACCTTGGCTTCCGTCGCTCCCCAGGAAAATTCGATATTAATATTAATGTTTCTTTCGGCAAAGTATTTTTTCGTAAAATTTACAAGCTCCGTCGATATCTTTTTGCCTTCCATATCTTTAATTGATTTGTATGGTGAATCATCACGGACAACCAGAACCCAGCGCGCCTGCTGTGTTGATACTTTGGAATAAATTAAATCCCGTACCACCACAACATCAGATGAATTTTCCATGATCCAGTCAATTCCGGTAAGGCCCAGATCCAGTGTGCCGTCTTCCACATAGCGCGACATTTCCTGAGCCCGAACCAACCTGCAGGTAATTTCCGGATCATCAATATCCGGGAAATAGCTCCTCGAATCACTGGTTATACGCCAGCCGGCTTTTTTAAACAAATCTATAGTATTAGCTTCCAGGCTTCCTTTGGGAATTCCTAATTTCAAAACTTTCATTTATATACTTCCTCTGGATTGAAAATCTTTTCTCCAACAGCAATAAATTTTTCACCATCTAATTTTCTATAAAAACATGACCTGTATCCTGTATGACATGCCGCCGCTCCTATTTGCTCGACCTGCAAAAGAATGGTATCGTTGTCACAATCAATAAAAACCGCCTTGATTAATTGAAAATTTCCGGAAGTTTCACCTTTTAACCAGAGCTTCTGGCGTGACCGGCTCCAATAAGTAGCTTTCCCTGTTTTTAAAGTAGCCTGCCATGATTCACGATTCATGTAAGCCATCATCAGAACTTCTTTAGTTTCAGCATCTTGAACAATAACAGGGACTAATCCATCCCCCTTGGCAAAATCCGGTTCGATCATTTTATCCTCATATCTTTTCTAAATTTTTATATTTAAATTATGAATTACTTTAAATCAAGAAATATTTTCACCTTTTTAATCATATATTTCCGGCTTGTTGAAACATTTTTTTTATGATAAAAATTTATCAACTTATTAATGTTCAATTAAATCGTCATATTTACCGGAGGTATCCTTATGTCTTTGCTTATCGGAGGAATAATTTCCGCCATCTTCGGACTGATCAGTTTAATATTCTGCTGGTCAGATTTTATGACTCTTGTTAAGGGAGCGTTTCCTATCTTTTTACTGCTGGGTGGAGCTCTGGCGATTTATGTGGGACTAGATGAACTGCAGGAAAAAATAAGGGAAGAACGGCAGAGACAGGAAGAGAAACTGACCAAAGCCCGGGAAGAAATTGAAACAATCAAAGCTCAGGCTGAAAGTTACAAAGAAGAATTGAAAAAGTTAAAAGAGTCAAAAATGTAATGTAATTTCAGATGCCTTTACTTGCTTTTTTCTTTTTTACGTTGAACAATCATTCCATAAATCATTAACACAGCACCTATAGAAATGGACGAGTCGGCAACATTAAACGCCGGCCAGTGAGCTGTACCGATATATACATCCAGAAAATCCACCACAGCACCATAACGTATCCGGTCGATGAGATTACCAACAGCGCCTGAAAAAATAAGCGTCAGAGATATAAGGTAGAGCGTATTCTGCAATTTGCTTTTCACAATGTAATAAATGATCAGCAGAATGACTGTTACGGTAATTCCAGTAAAAAAAATACGACGAAAAAGTTCGGAAGCATCGGCCAGAAATCCGAAGGCGGCACCGGGATTCATCACATAAACAATGTTAAACAAGCCATCAATAACACTATGTGATTCATGTAAAGAAAATTTTTCCACAATAGCAGCTTTCGTTATTTGATCCAATGCAACTATGACAGCCGCGCCAAGAATAAAGATAATTAAATTTTTTTTCAAATAAATCTCCTTTGATTTCCTTGCCTTTTCAATAAAGTTATACCCTGTGTTATCGCGAGCCGCTTATGCTGTCATTGCCCAACTTGACGCGTAACCTTCAGGTTATTGGACAATCCATTTTTGTTTTACTCTGGATTCCCTTGTCTTATTGTCATTCGCAAGGGAATGACAGGCTTCCAGAAAACATAAATAAATATTTATAGATTCGGCAGGCAGCGGGCGCAAACAGTCGGATGTTTCGTATTCGAACCGATAGATTCTTCATAAATCCAGCAGCGTTCGCATTTACTGCCACGCGCTTTTTCCACACCTACAGCAAGTCCTTCGATTTCTTCACTCTTGAAAGGCGCGGCAATATCTTTTTCATCAGCCAGTTGCACTTGCGAAACAATCAATAAGGATCTTAAATCTTCAAGATGCTCTGCAAACAACGCTCGTAATATTTCAGGCGCCGCGATAGTAACGCGCGCATCCAGCGAATGACCGATAATTTTCCCCTTTCTGGCCTGTTCAATAGCTTTGGCAATTTCACTCTTTGCATCAATCATCACCTTCCAGCGGTCACCCTGTTCCTCACTGTAATACTTATCGTTAACCTTTGGAAACTGTGTCAGATGAACAGTCTCTTCTTTATTATTCCAGGAAGGCATCGAAGACCAAACTTCTTCAGACGTAAAAGTAAGAATGGGCGCGAGCAATCTGGTCATCGCATCCAGAATTATGAACATAGCCGTCTGACCGGAGCGGCGCACTGCTGATGCAGCTTTGTTAGTATAGAGCCTGTCCTTTAAAACGTCAAGATAAAGAGCGCTCAAATCTACAGTACAATAATTATAGAGCGTATAGAAAACCACGTGGAACTGAAAGCGTTCATAAGCTTCTGTCACACGTTTGACAACTTCCTGCAGTCGATGCAGAGCCCATTTATCCATCTCCATCATCTGCTCGTAGGAAATCGCATCCTGATCCAGATTAAAATCATAAAGGTTACCCAAAATGAAGCGGCTGGTATTACGAATCCGGCGATAAGCTTCCATCAGGCGTTTGAGAATCTCATCGGAAATTCTAATGTCGTCGGTGTAGTCTTCCGCCGCCACCCACAGACGCAGAATTTCAGCACCGTACTTGGCAATCGCTTCTTCCGCACCGATGACATTACCAACTGATTTGGACATTTTTTTGCCGTCACCGTCCACGACAAATCCGTGCGTGAGAACACTTTTATAAGGCGCGCGTCCGCGAGTTCCAACGCATTCCAGCAGAGAGGAATGAAACCAGCCGCGGTGCTGATCGGAACCTTCCAGATACATATCGCACGGAGAACTCAAATCCGGACGTTTTTCCAAAACAGCCGCGTGAGTGACACCGGAGTCAAACCACACATCCAGAATATTCAATTCCTTGGTAAACTCGGTCGAGTGGCAATGCGGACAAGTGGTATGTTTCGGCATCAAGTCTTTCGGCTCTTTCTCAAACCAGACATCCGCACCGCCTTTTTCCATCAAAGCAACCAGGTTATCCAGAATTTCTTTCGTCATCACTTCGTTTTTACATTTAGCGCAGTAGAAGACAGTAATCGGTACACCCCATAACCTCTGGCGCGAGATGCACCAGTCAGGACGGTTTTCCACCATTCCGTAAATGCGGTCGCGTCCCCACGAGGGAATCCATTTTACTTCATTAATGCAGGCCAGTGCTTTCTTGCGCAGGTCGTTTTTTTCCATCGAGATGAACCACTGTTCAGTGGAACGGAAAATGATCGGTTTCTTGCAGCGCCAGCAGTGCGGATAGGAATGCTGCATGGGCACATGTCCCAGAAGCGCTCCGACTTCATCGAGTTTTTTGATGACGTTTTCATTGGCGTCGAAAACAAACTGTCCCGCGAAATGTTCAACGTCTTCGGTAAATTTCCCTGCGTCGTCCACCGGAGCGTAATTATCTAATCCGTATTCAAGGCCGATTTCATAGTCTTCCTGACCATGACCAGGCGCGATATGCACAGCACCGGTCCCAGCCTCCAGTGTAACGAACGACGCCAGAATCAAAAGACTGTTTCTTTTTACCAGTGGATGAACACATTTCTGCCCTTCCAGCACTTCGCCCTTGAATTCATCCAGAATTTCATAACTCTTATTTTTAAAACCGAATGCTTCCAGACAATAATCGAGCATGTCTTTGGCGACGATTAGTACATCGTTATCAATCTTAACGGCCACGTAAATAAAATCAGCTTTGACGGCAATTGCCAGATTGGCGGGAATCGTCCATGGTGTCGTTGTCCAGATGACCATAGAAACTTTCTGACCGGCCAGTCCCGGTAGCACCTTAGAAATATCGGAAACAAAATTAAACTTCACATAAATGGACGGTGTATGGTGATCAGCATATTCCACTTCGGCTTCGGCCAACGCGGTCTTACAGGTGGCGCACCAATAAACAGGTTTTTTCCCCTTGTAAACACTGCCATTGAGATAAAGCTTACCAAATTCAGCGACAGTTGCCGCCTCGTAAGGATAGGCCATTGTCAGATAGGGATTTGCCCATTCACCAAAAACACCCAGGCGTTTGAACTGCTCACGTTGAATGTCGACATATTTCTCCGCGTAAGTGCGACAGGCGCGGCGTTTTTCCACTTGAGACATCGAACTCTTCTTCGCGCCCAGCTCTTTATCCACCTGATGTTCGATAGGCAGGCCGTGGCAATCCCATCCCGGCACATATACACCGTCAAAGCCGGCCATATTTTTTGATTTAATGACTATATCCTTGATTATTTTATTGAGCGCCGTACCCAGATGAATATTACCGTTGGCGTAGGGAGGCCCGTCATGCAGAATGTAAGGTGTTTTTCCCTTGGCCATCTCCCTGATTTTTTTATAAATTCCTATCTCTTCCCATTTTCTGAGCATTTCCGGCTCGCGTTGCGCCAGATTAGCCTTCATCGGAAAATCCGTTTGCGGAAGATTTAATGTGTCTTTGTAATCCATTTCTTGCTCCTGTTTTTTAACCGGCGTTATTCCCGCATTAATACTTGAATAATTTAAACCAAGACGATTTCATCAGGATACCGAAGCGGCAAGGAAAAAGCGCCGGAAGCGTATATTACGATACGTTGAGGACACTGACGACGATGCCACCAAAAGTATCCGCATGAAGCGACTCAGTTACGGTTGTGTTGATGTGAGCTATCACATTATTTCAGTACTTTCAAGTAACTTAACACTGATAATATCTTTATAAATTTGCCGAAATTCAGCCAGTTAATAACATAAAGACTTGACACAAAGCTTTTTACCATTAATATAATAAAAAGATTATAGTTATATTATTTTAATAAATGTTTAAGGCAGTTTTTAAATTTAGGAGGTTAAAGAAATGAAAAGGATTTTGTTGTTTCTCGCTACCAATATCGCCGTAATGGTGATCTTAAGTGTTGTTTTGCGCTTGCTCGGAGTGGATCGCATACTCGATGAAAGCGGCACAGGTCTCAACCTGGCTCATTTGCTCATTTTTTCGGCAGTATTCGGCTTCGGGGGTTCTTTCATATCGCTGGCTATGTCCAAATGGATGGCCAAACGCATGATGGGCGCGCAGGTTATCACCAATCCCCGGAGC
>AWGX01000367.1 GCA_000495415.1 Smithella sp. ME-1
TTTGTTTCATCATAATCAGGAAAGAATTGATACGGAAATCGACGCAATTGTTAATGATTGCCGGAAAGAGATTGAAAGGCGCGGGCAAAATCTTGAATGTTTCGCAGTGGGCCAGTCAATGGATTTCAAACTTTAATTCTTCATAATTCAATTTCGGACACAAGAAAACATGTTGTTTATTCTGCATATATTATTAATGGCCATATCGACTTTAGGCATAATTGCCGGTGTCAGCGCCGCCATGTTTTTCCGCAAGAAAAAAAACTGGATGAAAATTCATAAAACGGTCAATTCAATTAGTTCAATAGGAGCAGCGACGGGAATAGTTATGGTCGTTATTTATATTATCAGTGCAGGCGGTGAGCACTTCAATGGAGTTCATCAGATTATCGGTTTAATTGCTTTTACCGCTGCCTTTATCACAATGCTTCTTGGATTTTATCAATTCAAATCTAAAAACAA
>AWGX01000368.1 GCA_000495415.1 Smithella sp. ME-1
TGTTATATAAGGCCCGGGCAATGCCTATGCGCTGCCTCTGTCCGCCGGAAAGACGGATGCCCCTCTCACCTACTATGGTATCCAGTCCTTCGGGAAGTTCCTGGATGAGAGATTCAAGCTGGGCCGCGAGCATTGCCTGCTTGATTTTAACATCATCAATTTCATCGTCCGGCAATCCGAAGGCAATGTTTCTGCGTATGGTATCGTCACTCAGATGAATAAGCTGGGGAATGTAACCTACGTTCATCTGCCAGCGTCTGACATCACTAAAAATATCCTGATCATCCACCAAAACCTTACCTTGTTGCGGTTCGAACAAGCCCAAAAGAATATCAACTATGGTTGTCTTGCCCGCCCCCGAATGTCCAACCAGTCCCATAACCGAACCTTTGGGAATCTCCAGATTAACATCATCTATCGCTTCCGCACTGCCTTGCGGATAACGATAAGAGACG
>AWGX01000369.1 GCA_000495415.1 Smithella sp. ME-1
GGTTTAACAATGCTTCAGCTGGCTAAAGTTAATAATCGAATCGTTCTTTATAAAACACTGGGTGGAGGTAAAAACAATTAATACTGTTATTTCTTGACAGGTATCGGCTGAACCCATTTATCATTTTCACCATCATAGTACCATTTGTCGTAAAAGCCGCGTCGCCTTGTATAAACAGGATTATCCGCCCAGCGCAAAAGTTCCTTGTATGCATTATGAATTTTACGAAAGGTGGCCGCCTG
>AWGX01000370.1 GCA_000495415.1 Smithella sp. ME-1
CCCGCGCAGGCGGGAATCCAGTTTGCAAGGACGGGAAAATGGAAGAGCTGAAAAATAAACCGTCCCCATTATTTCCTAAAGTGAAATTATTAATCAGATAAATAAAACTCTGGGTGTTGTACATATAAATATGGAGATTGAATAATGAAAACGCAAAAGTTATTATTATATGTGGCAACAGTCGGTGCAATTATAGTACTTATGTTTGAACTTTCCAAGATCATCAAAACTGGTTACATGGATAACACTGATTTTCAGCTAAGCGTTATGGTGATAATTATATCAATCATATTATTATTTAAGCTCAAAAGAAAAAATAAGCCAGAAAAGAAATAGGTGTTTAATTATGGAATTGATATTTGAAATAAGTAAACCGGGACGCAGCACAGCGGATATTCCCGCCAGTGATGTTCCGGCTGTTAATATTGAAAATACAATTGGCAGCAAGTATCTGCGCAACGAACTAGATTTGCCGGAAGTTGCCGAGATTGATTTAATACGTCACTACACTAATTTGTCGCGGCGTAATTTCGGTGTTGATCTGGGATTCTATCCGCTGGGTTCCTGTACCATGAAATACAACCCCAAGATTAACGAAAATGTCGCAATGCTTCCCGGGTTTACCGGATTGCATCCCTATGTCGATGCTAAATCTGCACAGGGAAATTTGCAGTTGATCTATGAAATGCAGAAATATCTGTGCTCCATTTTCGGCATGGCGGAATTCACGCTTCAGCCGGCGGCTGGCGCGCATGGCGAACTGACCGGCGTCATGATGATAAAGAAATATTTTGAAAAAAAGAAACAGAAACGCCGGATTGTTCTGATACCTGACGCCGCTCATGGCACAAATCCGGCATCCGGTGCTCTTTGCGGATTTGAGACAGTAGAACTTCGTTCCAATGCTGAAGGCGGCGTTGATATCGAACATCTGCAGTCTTTGATGACGGAGGATGTGGCTGCTTTAATGCTGACCAACCCCAACACGCTGGGATTGTTTGAACGAAATATCGAAAAGGTTGCTCAGATAGTTCATGAAAAAGGCGGTCTGCTCTATGGAGACGGCGCCAATGCCAATGCTTTTATGGGCAAGACCAGGCCGGGCGATCTGGGATTCGATGTCATTCAACTCAACCTGCACAAAACTTTTTCCACACCGCACGGTGGCGGTGGTCCGGGTAGCGGTCCGGTAGGTGTTGGTCAGGCGCTTGTCGATTTTCTGCCTGTGCCGCGCATTGTGAAAAAAAATGACCGATATAAATGGTCGGAGAAATTTCCCGACACCATAGGCCGGGTCCGCTCCTTTTACGGAAATTTCAATGTAGTTGTGAAGGCCTATACCTATATTCGCTCCCTTGGTGCGGAAGGTTTGCAACGCGCCACAGAAATGGCTGTGCTCAACGCCAACTACATCAAAGAAAAACTAAAATCATATTTTGATTTGCCTTATGACCGGATCTGTATGCACGAGTGTGTTTTTTCCGGTAATAGACAGGTCGCCGAAAGTGGAGTGCATACGTCCGATATTGCCAAGAAGCTGATTGATTACGGTTATCATCCGCCGACTATTTATTTCCCGCTCATTGTGCATGAAGCCATCATGATTGAACCCACCGAAACGGAAAGCAAAGAAACCCTGGATACTTTCTGTGAAACCATGATTGCTATAGCCAAAGAGGCCAAGGAAAATCCAGAAGGTGTGAAAAATGCCCCGGTAACGACACCGGTCAGCCGCCTTGATGAAGTGCTGGCGGCCCGCAAGCCGGATGTCTGCTATAAGAAATCTTAAGTCTTCCGTAATAGCCCTCGCCCTTGAGGGGAGAGGGAAGGGAGAGGGTGAAAAAATAATTATCCCCCGCCCCTCAATCCCCTCCCACCAGTGGAGGGGAGGTACTAAGGGTACTTTTATGAACGAACGTCAGAGTGCCAAACAAATCCTCCGTAAGCCTTCCTGGTTAAAAGTCCGTCCTCCTTATTCCCATGAGTGCCGCAGTATAAAATCAACTCTGGCCGGGCTGCAACTGCACACCGTTTGTCAGGAGGCGGCCTGTCCCAATATGGCCGAATGTTTTGCTTCCGGTACCGCAACTTTCTTAATTATGGGCAACATCTGCACGCGCGACTGCCTGTACTGTAATGTTGAACACGGCAAACCAACGGCGGTTGACAAAAATGAAATCAACCATCTGACAGATGCCGTAAAAAAAATGAAGCTGGAATACGTAGTGATTACTTCCGTTACCCGTGATGATCTGCCGGATGGCGGCGCGCAAGTATTTGCTGACTGCGTAATTAGACTGCGGGAAGAAATTCCTGCCTGCAAAGTAGAAGTTCTGATACCGGATTTTCAGGGTAATCCTGCGTCGCTGAAAAAAGTTCTTCAGGCCAAACCGGATGTTATCAACCACAATATGGAAGTCGTGAAATCGATGTTCTCTAAATTGCGTGCGCAGGGCAATTACGATGTTTCGCTGAAGGTGCTTAAAAATATAAATTCATCTTCCGTTATTTCCAAAAGCGGTTTCATGGTGGGTTTTGGCGAAAACCGTGAGAATATCTTGCGACTGCTTGATGATTTGGCCTCAGCATCCTGCACGCGTTTGACAATAGGGCAGTATCAGCAGCCGACGCTGAAGCACTGGCCGGTGGCTAAATATTATCACCCGGATGAATTTGCCGAGTTTAAAGAAATCGCTTACCAGAAAGGCTTTCAATACGTGGAGTCAGGACAGCTCGTGCGCAGTTCCTATCACGCGGCAAAAGCAGTTTGAATATTAGAAATCGCAGGGAGGTGGGAATAGTGAAAAAAACAGTAACTATTATTGCTCTGATGGTAATCATATGGCTTGCCTTTTCGGCGTCTGGTTATGCCTGGCTTTATTATAGCATGCCGGAATTCCGCGGCAGGGTTATCGATGCCGAAACAAAGCAACCGATTGAAGGGGCGGTGGTAGTTGTTCTTTATTATAAACGGTCTATTGTAAGTCTCAATCCAGGCGGCCCCAGTTCGCATATTACAAAGGCAAGAGAAACCCTAACAGATAATAAAGGCGAGTTCTACTTGCCATCTTATTCCGAATTTTTATTATTTTCGGAAGGTACCTACGTTGATTTTATCTTTTTTAAACCCGGTTATATGTCTGAGGTAGGCTCATTTGACACGGGAATAGCTGGCGTTCGTATTGCTCCGGAAAAATACTTTGCCACAGACGTCATTGGAAAAAAGGTAGAAATGGAGTTATTCAGTTATGAGCAACATAAGCTAATCAAATGGAGTGGACCACTGGGTATTGTAGGATTGAAGAAGACAAAAACGAGAGAAGAACGAAGAAAAACTAGGCCTAGTACAGGTGGACTAAGAGCAGATCAATTACCTATTTTTTTTAAAATATTGGATGACGAATATAAATATCTTTATAATTAAATATAATGAACACATGGAGGGGCGTAATGATTAAAATATGGAAAAAAACAACTTCAATAATTAACATTTTGTTATTGTTTATTTTATTTTTTGTAAATTATTCATACGCACTTGAAGTAAAAACACATAGATCGATAAATGAATATATAGCTAAAAATAATTTCTCCGGATTTTCTCTGAATGATTATTTAATAAACCAATTGAGTATGCAAAATGGTTATGATGAAAAAATAAATAATAAAGAAGTGTATCTTTGGCTATCTGATGGTGGCGAGACAGAAGACGATGGTTTACGACCGCGGAGTCATTTTCTTAATCCATTAACCAATCAAGGCTTAGTAGGTATTTGTTATTCAGCATTAGAGTGGGCCACATTGCCTGTAGGTGTTCAAGGTTCAGAACATTATTCTTGAGGGAGAATTCAGGGAACAATATACTTAATTAAGAAGAATACTGGATTGCCGGATCAAGTCCGGCAATAACAAATTATTTTTGCGTCCCTCCCTTGAGGGGAGGGAT
>AWGX01000371.1 GCA_000495415.1 Smithella sp. ME-1
ATATTCTTTTGCTTTTTGAAAATTGTTTAATACATTTTCTTTAGAAATGTTCTGCGTGCCTGATGTACTACCTGCCCGGAGATAATTAAAATATCTTTTTGCCCTACCGTATCTGTATAATTCTGCAATGATCAGAAGATTTTGCCATCATATAGTTCACCGATGAAGCCACGGACAGGAATTACCGTGACATTATCGAACTGATATTTTTTGGTGCCACAATAGATAGCGATCATCCGTTCAACCGTCACTCTATTGTTTGCGGCGAGGCTCCTCATCGGTTTTTCCCACGACCTGTCCCATTTTTCAGATCGTTTCACTTCAATCGCTACAATTCGCTGCTTGCTTTCCGGTCGTTTGTGTGCAGTTTCCACGACAAAGTCGATTTCCACTCCGGCAGGCGTCCGGTAATAGTATATAGGTCGATGTTTTCCACTGACCTCATTGTAAACACGTAGCTCATGATAAATCAACGTTTCCAGTGCAGCTCCCTGCCAAAGCCTATCGGCCGGATCACGCAGAAGACCGGCGGCGGCACGCGCTACTCCCGAATCAAACCAGAAAAACTTCGGTTGCGCTGTTTCTCTGACCTTTAAACCCGGCCGCCAGGCGGGAAGAAAGTGCCCAATGAGCGTATCCTGCAGAACAGAGAAGTAAGTATCCACCGTACTGCGTGCGACTGAGGCATCGCGGGCAATGTTTTGAGCATTAACGACCTGACCATTCAATTGACCGGCAACGGCAAGAAATCGCAAAAACGGCGGAACACTACGAATGATGCCTTCGGTCTGCAATTCTTCTTTGAGATAGGTATTCACATAGGCTGCCAAGATATCAGCAGCAGCGGCCGGATCATTCCAAACAAAAGGAAGCATTCCCCAATCCAAAGCAAAATCGAGTTTAAACGTGTCTTTTAATTCAAAAGCTGAAAAACTTTCCATTGCCAATGTCAATGCTCTTCCGGCAAGAAGATTGGCGCCACCCCGGCGAAGTTTCCTTGCGGATGATCCGCAGAGAGCAAAGTTCCATTTGCGCTTTTCCATAAGACGGTGGACCTCGTCAAGCAAAGGCGGGATCTTTTGAATTTCATCAAGAATTATCCATGCACCTTGTTTTTGATTGCTGATGAGGGCTTCGATCCTGTGGGGCTCACGTGACAACTCCAGATATAAGGACGCATCGAGCAGATCAAAACTAAAAGCATTGGGCAGGGCTTGGTGTAGCCATGTACTTTTTCCAGTTCCCCGCGGACCGAAAAGGAAGAATGATCTATCGGGACGTTGAAGCAGTCGATTTATTATTTTATTTGTCGCCATTGCTATTTTCCTTTGCTATTGTAAAAATGCAATAGAATATTACATTAGTAATGTAATTATGTCAATAGAAAAACACAGATATATTAGCGGTAGGCCTAATAGGTCTATATGAGCGCTCATTCCTAATACCTATCAATTTCCAAAAGCGTGAATTTTATTTTAGAGAGTTCTTTAAATTTAGTTTGGTCGATAAAAGTGTTATCATCTTTTTTCAGGTCGTCGGCTGTAATGTACTTGTTGACAATGTCAGTGGCTTCCTGAAGCAGTGCAAGAAATTTATCCGGCGGAATATAACCAATGGACATCTGATATACAGACAAATTGTCTTTAATGAGCTTTTCTGTTCTGATGCGTGCCTCATTTAATGAATCTAAAATATACTTACATGTTCCTACGGTCAAACATGGAACAAGATCCCAGAAAAGGATACACCACGCATATTTGACATAAGGGATATAGCCTTCTGCCAGTATCGAATTTTCAAATCTTGCAATTCCATTTCTTAATGCTAATAATAAAACATGTAAAGACGATTCATTTATATTCCCTTCCGGAGAGACATAATTTCTTAACCAGCCGATTTCGGTAAAAAAACAAATAGCAACTTTTTTAAAAATATTATGGTTGTCGGTAAGAAAGGCATATTTCCTTTTATCAAAAAGCTTTTCGCCTGAAGAAAACAGTTCAATTAAACAGAGAGTACACGCATAGAAAAACATTGCGGTGCCATCTTTGCCTGCTGGAGACGCAACCAAAGCTTTTAAGAAATATTCTTTTGCTTTTTGAAAATT
>AWGX01000372.1 GCA_000495415.1 Smithella sp. ME-1
CCAGCGCACGCTGCGACGCTCAAAAATAACTTTCTCTGTCTCAGTCCAGTCTTCTGTTGCTGCCGTTTTCTTTTCCACTTCCAATTCCGCTTGTGTAGTCATGGTGTTTGGAGATAAATCATTTACCTTTTTTTTGTCCATACTACCTCCTTCACATCATTTTTAGGGATAATTACCTTAGCTATTCCATAAGCAGAGGTAATTTACCGCAAATCAAAACTTATTACAAAAACAAAAAAATTTCTGTTTTTGCTTTATCGCTTATCTTGATGGCGATTCCAGGATATGGATGCACATAGCAGCCTCTTCCTGCCCCAGCGCTCCACCGCCGTTTTCGGCCATGCCGATTTTCGCTCCCTTGACCTGACGGTCGCCGGCTTTGCCGCGAAGTTGCGTAACCAGTTCGTGGATCTGGGCAAGACCGGACGCGCCGATAGGATGACCGCGCGATTCCAGTCCTCCGCTGACATTAATCGGAATTTTACCACCGATTTTAGTCGCGCCGCTTTCGGCCAGAATGCCGCCTTCACCCTCCTTACAGAAGCCCAGTGCTTCCGCCTGATGTAATTCACCGAACGCAGTTGCATCATGAACCTCAGTGAAATGAACATCTTGAGGACCAATTCCCGATTTTTCATAGGCTATCTTACTTAAACGTTCACCGATATCAATATCGTCAAAAGACCGATCGCGTCCTGAACCAAGTACTGACGCCCGAACTTTTACCGCCTGAGATGAAAGCCCCAGCTTTTTCACTGTTTCTCCATCACAAAGAATTGCCGAAGCGGAGCCGTCTCCAATGGGTGCACACATTGCGCGGGTCAACGGCCATGTGACTATACGATCCGCCAGAACCTGTTCCGGAGTTACTGTAAAATTGTATTGAGCATTAGGGTTTAATGAGGAATGAAAATGGTTTTTTGAAGCAATAATGGCAAGTTGTTCAATGGTGCTTCCGTATTTCTTCATGTGCATGCGCGCGGCGAATCCGTAGACGTCCATGAAAGGAGAGTGATCACCGGCAAATAATTTTCGCATCCTTTTTACAGTATCCGAACCTATGGCATCGCTAAGGCGCAAGAATACTTTGAACATATCCCAGTATTCCTGGAATCTGTCTTGAATGGTCGGTTTTTTCTTTTTTTTACTTTTGTCTTTTTGTGCCAGCGCCGCATATTTCTGTACATGAACCTGCATGTTCTTTTTATCCTGTTCCGTCATTCCGTAAACGGAGATATTGGCAATTATTTCCGCGATATTTTCAATATCCAATCCTCCAAGAAATCCGGCAAAAATAGCCATTTTGTTGGGATGGTGCAGCTTTTCGGCGCCTACTGCCATAGTGATATCGTAAAGACCGCTGGCGACTCCGAGCCATGCGTGGTGAAATGCAGTGGACCCTCCGGCGCAGGCGTTCTCTACATTTGTCATAGGGATAGATTCTATTCCCATAGGTCTCAGGGCAACCTGCGCTCTGATACAATCCTGTCCCTTGCTGTATCCCCATCCGGAGTTGGAAAACCAGAGTGCCTGGATATCCTTTTTATCAAGATTAGCGTCTTTCAGGCAGGAAATTACTGTGCTTGCGGCGAGATCTTTAATGCTTTTATCCAGGTACTTTCCGAATTTTATGGTGTGTGCACCAATAACATATACATCTCTCATGGCAGCCGACCTCAAAAATTTAATTGGTTTTATCCATTCACCATATTGGTTTAACCAATATATACAATTAATACTTGCTTTTGTCAAGAAAAAAATACATAATACATAAAGAAGGTTTAATAACGGGTATGGGCCCTAAAAACGGATATTGGAGGACAATTCCAACGCAAGCTGCAGTGAATCATCTCCTCCGCTGTGTCCCGACAAAGGCTGGATTCGACATACAAATTTCAATAAAATTCATTTTGGAAGTTTGAGTATCATAACAGGTTATTTGGAGGTTACAAAGGTAAATGGCTAATAAACAAGCACATCAGAAGGTTGCTAATGCTCTAATGCGCGATATATTTTTCCATAAAATAAGACCGGGAGAAAAGCTGCCTTCGGAACGGGAACTGTCCATTTCCATGAATGTGGACAGAACATCTTTGCGTGTTGCTCTTAAACAGCTGGAAGCTATGGAATTATTGGACATTCGTCCGGGAGACGGAATTTATGTTAATGATTTTTTAAAGCATGCGGGCATTGATTTTTTGCGGGCGCTTTTTGCCCAAAAAAATGCTCCGGAAGATGGTCTGGCAGTTGATATGTTTATGATTGATGAAGCTTGGGAATGGTGGATAATGTTCTTTCCTGAAATGATAAAGCTGGCAGCCATCCGAGCCTCTTCACGTGACTTAAAAAAAATGTCTGTTTTATTCGATAGAGAACTTGAATGTATAAATCAAAGAGATAAACTTATCGAAATATGGATAGATCAGCAAGAACTGATAGCCGCGACGATTAACAATATGGTGTTAATGCTCATGATCAATTCATCACGCCCTCTGCGCAGAAACATGCTCAGGATATTCATGGATAGCGTTGAGCAGGAAGACCTTGAGCATTTTGTTTTATCAAAGAAAAATTTAGTTATGAATTTTCTCGGAAATTCCGAAGGTAATATAGATGCGGGTGCGGAACAATATCGACAGATTCTTATAGCTCAGCGCCAGATCATTCGCAACAAGCTGATTAAGGATACTGTTTCATCTGATGCAATGCGATTGCAGCAATAATATACTTTTTTGTGACAATGACAATACTCTCCTTGTCAATCATTGGGAAATATCAGAAGAAAAGAACGTGAATCCCTTATCTAAAAAAATTTTATTGACGAATCTTTAGATAATAAATCAGCGCAGTAAAAGATTTATCCGGTATGGAATATTTGTACGCTCTTTGAACGAATTTTTTTTCCAATTCAAAACCGTAAGTCTCATAGAAACGGTAAGAAAGCGCAGTATCGGTGGATACGGATGTTCCTTCATAGCCTCGATTACGAACAGTATCTACGAATCGATCCATAAGGGCTCTGCCCACACCGCGGCTTCGATATTTTTTTATGGAGGTAAACAATGCTACTTCACATATGGGCCACCGCTTGGGATGGAGAAAGTAATAGGGAAGATATCCGTAGATCAACTGAAAGAAATGTCTATAAGTCAACCAATTCATCCCATAGCCGTTAACCAGACCCTTGGGGAGCACATATAACAAACAAAACAGGAGGGAGTTAATTATACCTTTTATATTAAAAGGCGCCGCACCGAAAATAATGCCGCAAATTTCTCCGTCCACTTCCGCGACATAACAGTCAGTCGACATTTTATAGAAAAATTTTATAAAGTCCTCGTGCAAGCTTGGCTTTGCATGCTTTATTGATGGCCACAAGATATGATCAAAGCCTTCATTAAAACACAGGACAGCGTCTTTCATGTCCTTTTCTTTACTAAATGCACGTAAGTTTGTCTTTATCATCTAGTCGTCATCTTTTATTGTCTTTCAACTTATTTTTCTGAATTAATGAAACCCATATCGGCAAGAAAATTATACCATGCACGTCCTCGCTCGCTTCGGTTAAAAATAAGCCAATGCCCACCTGTCAGAAAACACCTGTTTTTGATAGTCCATTTCTCACATAACAATCGGGCATGCTCAAATGGACATAGCAAATCGCCGCGCGAAGCCACAACCAGCAATTTTTCCGGTGGTAATTTAGGGCTAAAATGGAAGGGAGAATGCAGTTCCCATATACACCACATTTTTTTACGTAACTGGTCATCGACAGGAAATGGAAGTCGCGCATGATCAGGGTCCATAGGATCGGTAAATTTTATTGCCGGCACCATCATGGCGGCAAATGATGCAATTGTGGTCAGACTGACAAATAGAGCTGCGGTGTGACCGCCGAGACTTGCGCCAATAAGCCCGATTTCCTGCGTACCAAGTTCGGAAAGAATTAAAAAAGAACTATAGAGATCGTATATCGTTTGTCCCACGGCCTCGCAGGTCATGACCACATCGTCCGGCTGCAGGTATATTCCCTTTTGCCTGAAAGGGCCGGCCTGGCGTTTCCAATGAAATGGTGCGATAAAAAGAACTACGTCGAGTCCCTTAGCGTAAAGATTCGTGATCCTGAACATTTTTTTCGCTTGCCGTGGTTCACCAAGCATGTATCCGTGATGACATATTACAGTCTTGCGATTACTATCGCCATGGGTCCATCTTACAAGGTAGCCTTTTTTATTAACAGAAAACGAATCGTAATATTCACGAATTAATGGATTTTTTGTCGTGTACCCGCTTTGATAGCTGATGAGTTGATATTCACCGTCATGGTAGGGTTTTCTCTCCAGGACCTCATAAGCCGGAGCTTTCGCAGGAAAGGTAAAAAAAGATTCCGGATTGTCCACGTATCCATTATCGATATAGTAATCAATCTGCTGCTCATAGACTTCACGGGTTATAGTCCGCCCTGGTCTTAGATGATCGGCTAACTTGGATGCTGTGATAAACAAAACATCAACAAAACTGCCAAGCGAGTCGAGAATACGTTCTTGTAATCCGTTGTTCAAATCAGTTCTGCTATTCATTATTTCATAATATCCTTCAACCAGGCAGCTATCGGCGGCACAACCTCATCTACATTATTGGTCATAACCAGATGTTCCGTATCTTTTAAAAGCAGATATTCTTTTTTGCACGTCAGCCGGTTGAAAATATTCTCAACATATTTCTGAGGGAAGATGGTGTCCTTTTCTGCGTGGATGAGCATAATGGGTACCGTAATTTTTTCGACCGGTTTGGCAATGTCCGTGTGCATAAGTGAACCCAGCGCCCTGATGCTAATCCATTTAACTGCAACAGGATTATCTTTGAGAAGCGTCGAGGCATCCGTACCACTTTTAGTTCTTTCCTTGGAAAGATCGAGATACAGTGAAATGGGAATGGCAAAACCTTTATATAAATCAGCCAATAATTCGGCAAACGGAACCATGAAAACCGGAGGTCTGACCTGAGATAAAACCAGGTTGTCTTTTCCGTTCAGGTCGGCAATGTTATGGCACACAGCCGCTGCGATGGAATTATCGCGTGCCGCCGCATAAAACGCCACCATGCCACCCTGACTGCTTCCGGCAATGGCGACGTTACCGCCAAATCGTTCGTGTGCGTATTTTACAACAGCAAGAGTATCAGCAACGATTTCATTAATGGTATAATCTCCACGTGGTCCGCTGCTCAGGCCGTGTCCGCGCGGATCAAATCCGACCACATTAAATCCCTGTTTATAGATTTTATACATGACTTCAATGTAAAATCTGGCATAAACTGAAGTACCGGGAATGAATACCACCGTCGGTGCGTTTTTACCGACAGAAAACACATCAAGGTGAAGTTTGAAACCGTTGGCATCGATATAAGCTTCGGCAAGAGCGCTGCGATCAATACTGATTTTCTCTTTTTTTAAAAAATCGTTAAATGATTGCTCTGCCACCGCCTTATCAGGAATCTTTGTGTCCATATGCATCCTGCTGATTGCGTACCAGGATAGATGAAAAGCCACAATAATCAGAACTGAGATTAAAATAAGTTTTTTCTTCATAGCCATTGAACCTCCGGTTTTTTTCTTGATGCTGTATATGTAAATTTATACGCGGGATAACCCATTACCAGACTTGCGTAAACGCGTCTGCCTTTTGGAATACCGAATTTTTTCCGCTGTGAGCGGCTGAAGCTCAGAAACATAACCATAAAACCGATTAAGCAGGTTCCCAAACCCAGCGCGTGAGCATAATTGATTATAGTTGTAGCGGAGATATTACAATTGTCGGACGCGAAACGGGCTCTCTTAGGCGCGTGAATCAAAATCAATGCCGGCGCGTTATGCAGAATGAAATCCCTGCCGGTTTCAGCATTCTGCTTCTGCACATAATCCATAACTTTCAGATACCTGTTATTATTCAATCCGGTGAGATTTACAATTATCCGGCCGATTCCTTTTTTTGTTTTGTTATAGAGGCGACTGACAAATCCAAAAATGGTATTGGCCGCTTCTTCTATCAATTTTTTATCAGTGATAACAATATAACCCACATTCTGTTCGTTGCTTGCCGTGGGACCATAGCTGGCCAGGTCAAGTATCTGTTCGATAACATCGCGTGAAACCGGTACGTTTTTAAATTGTCTCATGCTTCTTCTGCTGGTTATTATATCGCGAAACACCTCGGGATTGAGGTTATTTCTATTTACCTTAACGGTCTGGTCTTTCTTGAGACCGTCATGAATTATGGCGTCACATGGACATACGGCGAGACAATGACCGCAGCGGTTGCACGAATCGATATCGACAGGTTGTGATTTGCCGTCAACGATGCGCCACACGCCGGCTACGCAGTCACGAGCGCAGAGCAGGCATTGATTACATTTGTTTTCGATTTTTTCAATTCGCATAATATTTTTATGTGACCCCTCTAACTTTTATTGATTTATCGTGTTTTTTAATAAAAAATTGCCCGCGATTTGAATTCTTCCAAACCGGCTTGAGTATTTTCACAATCTTGTTTTCTTTGTTCAATTTGAGATTTTTTGGTAATTATTTCTTCGGGACGGCGTTGTTTGCCGACAAAATTTTCATTCCAGTCTTTGATTAACTCACTGGCGTCTCGACATACTTCATTTGCTTTTTTCCGGAGGGAATCGAATCTTTTGATCTCGGCTGGAGTATCAAATTCGATGCCTTTAAAATAGGCGGACGAATTTTCCATTCCTGGCTTGATGACGGTGCCGGCTGTTGTTTCAATAGCAACTTTTTCTGTCGGACTAAGTTTCGCGACCACCCAGGCATGATTACTTTCCCTTGCCAGATGTCGGAAGTTCCAGGTTGTTACATTTTCATGTATGTTTCCACCCATAATTTTCGCGTCAATACCGTTAGTTTTCAGTTGGTTCCAGACGTCGATGGCCATGTCCAGACAAACAAAGTCTCCCGCTAACGTATAGGTGTGAGTTTTATGAAATGCAGCAGCAATTAGTTCTACGATTTGCATTTTATCCAATTTCTTTATTGCCGGTGGGGCGGGTTCCGGAACGGAATCTGCCGCAGCAGGGGTTGTTTGAGCAGGAACTGGAGTAGGATTTTGTGGTATCGTGACCGGAGCTGTTTTATCTGCCACAGGTGTGTCCTCGTCGGCTGGTTTTAAGAAATATATCGTAGAAAAAACAACGGCGGCTACCAGAATAACGGCAGCAGAAATAATATATTTTTTTATAGAGACCGGAGTGCTTTGGGGTGGTTTGGCCAGAGGATTCGGGATTTTTGTCCCGCAAACGGGACACTTATAGTTACCATTCTTCAGATTATGTGCGATATCTTCCGAATTAAATTCTACCTTGCAATTTTGACATTCAAGATGCATGTCATTTCCCTTATCTTTTACACAAATCTTTAATATACAAGTTTCGTTGCCTGATCTGAGATAAAATACTATGCGTCTTTATCACAGCCATGCTTTTTGCAAAATGTTTTTATTGTCAATTAGCAGGCGCATATAATCCAATTCCAGAGATATCATTTCCGTATCTTTCCGGCGCAGCCATTCGGAAAGCCAGGCAAAACGAAGCGCTACAATAAATTCCAATAAATACATCCAGCTTATTTTGGAAAGAAATTTTGACTTTTTCATATCGGCGATAAAACATTTAAGGAGATCGCCTGTGAGATTCTGCGGATCTTCCACTCCGATACAGCCGATTAAATTGGCCACGTCATAGAGTTCACTTTTATAACCACAGAATTCCCAGTCGATTACGCATTTAATATTGTCGGCAGACCAGATAATATTCAGCGGGTGATAATCGCCATGACAAAAAGCCACAGGCAATTTATCATGTATGGACATAAATTTTTTTTCCAAAAACCCGGCGATGTTTTTTATTTCGTCTTTTATGTCTTTATTATAGAGGTTAATTTCACGGATTAATTTGTAAATGTAATTTTTAAGAGAAAATACATTGTACGGTTGTGAAAGGAGTAAGCCTTTTGACTTATGATGCAAATCAATCAGGAAATTAGCCAGCGCCGGACCGCGCCATTTATCATAAAAGTATTTTTCGCGGTCTAATTCGACACCCTGCACAAAAGGAGCAATTTGCCAGAAATTGTTTTTATGTTCGATGACAAACTCTCCATTCTCGGTTGCCAGATAAGGCTGCACGCAGGCTAAATTATTTTTTGATAACAAATCAAGAATCGCTGCTATGCGTTTTTTGTTTTCCAGAGATTTTGGCGGAATCTGCTCCAACACAAAATAATTATTATTTTCGTCTTCCAGAACAACGCGAAAAACCGAACGTTCGGGACTTCCCTGAATAAGAATGTTTTTATGTATTTTTTTTAGATTTACCTGCCATAATCGCAAGATGATTTTTAAAGTTTCTTTACGGAAAGGATTCTTTTCTATAACGCTCATAACAGCTTTCGGCTTTCTCGCTGCATGTTTTTTCAGAGCTGCCAATTTTTTTTCTCTGGGCAGTTTCTTGATTTTTAATTCCAACCGCATCGATTCACTTTTTCCCATCTTCGCGCTGGTTGCTAATAAATCTACCGGCCTTCGTGAGCGTGTATATTTTGACGCCTCTCCCTCGTTATGAGCGACCAGCCGTTTCTCAATATTGTTAGTTATGCCTGTGTACAGACTCTCGTCGGAACAGCGCAGAATATACACAACCCATGTCTTGCTCTTTTTGCCGGATGTTGTATTCATGATGTTGTTTCTTACAATAGAGCAGCGGACATTGCCATTAAATTTATAGGGGAAGTATATTTTTAAAGATTTCTGAATGTTACGTAGCGCAAAAAATGGAAATATGAAAATAGAGACTTTTGGGAACAAAGGTACAAAAAGGAAATCAAAGCCGCTTGACATTTATAAGCCATTGGCTTATAAATGCAATTATGACGCCTAAAGAATTGAAGCAGTGGAGAGAGGCCAACGGATACAGCCAGAACAAGCTGGCAGAGGCGTTGTCTGTACATATAATGACAGTAAGCCGTTGGGAACGTGGCGCAAGGGAAATTCCTCCATTCCTTAAATTGGCTCTGGACTATCTGGAATTGAAGGGCGGAAGACCGAAACCTAAAAAAACTAAACCCAGGAAAGAAAAAGTAAAAAGAAAGGAGAATGTCTACGGAGATTATCTACAGACGTGGAGTCGTTTTCTGAATTCAGTATTACCGAAATGGTAAACCTCACAGAGCCAAGAGCACCGCAAGCGCTGCTTTTCCTGCCTGAATAAAACAGAACACTTTGACTAAATCCTCGAGATAACTGGTGCCCCTGGCGCGAGTCGAACGCGCGGCACACGGATTAGGAATCCGTTTTTTTACATTTTATGCGATTTTCACAATAAATCACTTGACATCATTACACTCGTAATTTAAAATACTTACAAAAGAATAACAAAAATTCATTTTCACAGAAAATAACAGCATTTAACAGAAAAGGGGAGCTATAGGGGAGCTAAGAAAAGGCATCGACTGATAAACGGATGCCTAAAAAGTTTTACTAAATGTGTCGGGAAAATGTTTATGAAGGCCTATCGTACAGCAACAAAATACAAGGGTGTTTTTGAAAGAATTTCTTCAGAACGACTTTTCAAAAATAAACCAGATGTGTGTTTTGATATATCTTATAAGGTAGAAGGAAAAAGAATATTCGAAAAAATAGGATGGATCTCTGAAGGATACAGTGCGAAACTTGCTTCTGATATTCGCTCTGAACGGTTGAGGTCAATTCGTCATGGTGATGAACTACCTAAGCAAAAAGAAAAGGCGCCATTTTTTAAAGAAGTTGCTAAAAAATATCTGGAATGGGCTGAAGAAAACAAGTCCCGACGAGGAATCGATGATAAGAGAAGATATAGAAAACATCTGGCCACGCGTCTCGATGAAAAAAAACTTAATGAAATATCTTCTTTCGATTTGGAGAGAATAAAAAATGATTTATTGAAAAAGGAGTTATCCCCGGCAAGTGTAAAACATTGTCTCGTTATTGTACGCCAGATGTTTAATAAAGCAAAAATATGGGGGCTATATCAGGGAGAAAATCCGACAAAAGGCGTTAAATTACCAACATTAAAGAATCAACGAGAACGGTTTTTAAGATACAAAGAAGCTCAATTGCTACTTGATGATCTGAAAATTGATCAGCATCGTAAAAAAAATCCTGGTGATAAAAAAGATCCACAACTTCATGATATATCCCTGCTTTCATTACATTGCGGTCTTCGGGCCGGAGAAATATTTAACATTAGGGGTCATGATGTAAATTTTGAAACTGAAATTATTAACATTGCGAATCCCAAAAATAATGAAAGTCGTAAAGCATATATGACTAAGTCTATAAAAACTATGTTACAAAAAAGAAAACCTCTAAATCCAAATGATTATATTTTCAAAAGCAAAAATGGAGAAAAGATTGAAACCATATCTCAATCATTTTCGCGATCAGTGAATCGACTAAAATTTAACGAGGGAGTAAAAGATCGATTACAAATGGTTACCTTCCATACCTTGAGGCATACTTTTGCAAGTTGGCTTGCCATGCAAGGAGAAAGCCTTGTTACAATCCGGGAATTGATGGGACATAAATCATTCGAGATGACCAAACGGTACGCGCATTTAATTCCCGATCACAAAAAAGCTGCAGCCTTAAATTTAGAGAGAAAATTTAAAGCTGTGAGGAATGATAATGCAAACAAGCTCTTAATAGAAGCATCGAAAACAACATAAGCATTTTCGCAAAAAAGAATGATTCTTATTGAGGTAAAGATATGCCATGGGAAAGTATCGGCAGTATTAGCAGTGGAAATATGCCGCATGATGAAGAGTGGATCGTCTGGGGGCTTAATATTGCAAAAAAATACGTGGAATTAGTTTGTGGCAAGCCACCGGAAGGAAGCAGTCTCGATATAATGTGGGAGGATAGTGATCTTGGTAATTATCCTTCTTTAGGCATTTGGTTTGAATTTAACAAACCGTCGGAATACATAAATAATTGTGAAGATGCTCTTCATGTCTTTGACGGTTCAGTATCATGGAGTGATCTTCAATCACATATTGAAGGTAAAAATTTCATAGATAAAAAGAAAGATCATTACATTCGCACAAATAAAGCCACCGATGTTAAAAACGCTGAATATTTTATTGCTCTATGTAAAGAACAAAGAAAGCAAGATTCAGTTCCAATGTATTATGGATATTTTATTAATAATACTTCTATACCGATTGATATTATGATGGAAATTCCTGCTGCCATGTTAGATAAAGTTAAACATGGCAGTAGCGTTAATGATTTTATAAATATTTCGCAAAAAGAGAAATCTATTAACATATATGAAAATATTCCGCCGCGTGGATATGTTGAACTTAATATGATTTATTTTGAGTGGGAATTCGATTTCTCCAACACCTGCCATCTTTTTTTACAAACATTAAAAGTGGAAAAACATATTAATTTCTGCATGAAAAAATATTTCATTTCACAAAATACAATAGATTGTATTCCTATATTGAACAGAGACGGCTATGTTTGTTTGCCGACTTTTTCTAATTAGGAATATAAATATCTATACTTTTAAGATGGAACACGGTTTGAAACCTAAGTTATCTATTTATTCTTGAAAGTGAGTGTGAGCTAAATTTTAAGACCATACGCTCTTTCAATGAGTAATCCATAATATGTGCAACGGATAATTTGGGATAATTGAGGTGGGGTATTATACCGATCCAGATAACATCCCTAACGAAAAACTAAAATATCATTGAAAATGTTTTAATATTGAAGTATTAGCTTAACATCATTCAAATTTTAAAAGAGTTATTATACCGACAGAGCTGTCAGCGTTTGCAATAGCCGACAAAGCGTTGACAGGCACAGAACAATGCCATGCACTCGGACGGGAACCATCCTGCCCGTGATGGCCACGTTATGTTTAAGGTGAATCATGCAAAACGAAGTTGCCCAATTTCTTGGAGATTCCGCTGAAAGCGGCAGGTGATTCCGGAGGAAGCAAGCACCCTGATGTCTACTGAAAACTGCCGAGAGATCAAATAACACACCCTGCCGACATCAGTCAATATTTTCTAATTTTTTACGCATAGAATCTCCTTTCAGTTCAAATTTATGAGCGACATGAAACAATCTGTCACAAACGGCATCGGCTATTGTCGGGTCACCGATAAAAGCATGCCAGTCTTTCGTGGGCAATTGGCTGGCAATAATCGTCGAGCCGGTCATGTAGCGATCTTCGATAATCTCCATGAGGTCTTTCTTGTCGGTGTCGGCAAGTGAGTTTAAGCCGAAATCGTCAATAATCAGAAGATTAACCTTAGTCAGCTTTTGGAGATATTTTAAATAATTACCTTCGCCTCGGGCGGCCAAAATATCTCCCAGCATTCTTGGCCAGCGATTATAATAAACAGTGAAACCGTTACGGCAGGCCCATTGACCAAAAGCACAAGCAAGATAACTTTTGCCGACACCGGTGGGTCCGGAGATTAAAATGTTCTGATGTTTTTCCAGCCATTGATTGTTCTGTAAAGAAGTAATTTTTGATTTGGTTATGCCTCTGCTTTGTTTATAATCAATGTTTTCCAAAGCGGCGGAAGAAAACTTTAGTTTAGCCCTTTGCAGTAATCGGCGCTGACGATTATTTTGTCTTTGGATATACTCATCGTCAATAAGTAAAGCGGTAAATTCATCATGGTTTAAATCCTGATGATCAGGCTTTGTTCTTCTTCCCTGAAAAGACTGAGCCATGCCATGCAATTTCATTTCCTGCATTTTAGTGATCGTTTGTGTGTACATAGTTTTTATTATTGCGCTCCTTCGGAATAGTATTTGGAACCTCTGATGTTCTCATGATTAATAACGATAGTTTTTACCGGTGTCAGGGTAGTCTGTTTGTCCAATTCCTTCTGTAAAATATTAACGACGCTTTGATAAGAGTAAGCCCTGTATTCCAGAGCTCTGAGGCAGGCAAGATTCAAACGATCCGCGGAATATTTATTTTCCAATCTGATAATCCCCAGACATGATTTATAAGCCTGTTCAGGAAACTTTCTTGTCGCCATAACCTTTTGAATAAGTTCCCGGACTGATTGACCGTATTTCCCCGCGTAATGCAGGATTCTATCCGGAGTCCACTCCAGATACTTCTGATGGCTTTTTGGCATATGTTCGGTGACGGTTGTATAGCCGTGTGATTTGCTGTTTTTCGTATGGCTGCAGATTCTATTGCCGTTACAATAAATCTCAATCAGGTTGGGTGTGGCTTTTATGTCCACTTCTTTATGAATAAAGGTATAAGGAACAGAATAATTATGTCCTTCATAACTGATATGATAATTAAACTGGACTTTGGCTTTCTTCCATTCGGCAAATTCATAATGACTGTCCGGAAGTTTAAGCGCGTGCGGCTTGTCCAAAAGTTCAAACAGCTCTCTCCGGCTCTTCTGAAACTTCTTCATAATGCGCTTATTGAATTCGGCAAGCAAAAGCAGAATCGCCGCGTTCAGCTCGGCCAATGAATAAAACTTCTGATTGCGCAGCCGGAATAATATCCAGCGTTTCGCCAGCTTTACACCATTTTCAGCTTTAGACTTATCCTTTGGCCGATAGGGTCTGGCCGGAAAGATAACCGTCCCGTAATGTTCGGCAAATTCCGCATAGGTGGGATTGATATCCGGCTCATACCTCGATGCTTTGCTGACAGCCGATTTAAGGTTGTCCGGAACCATTGCTTTGGGACAACAACCAAAATACTCCAAAGCGTTAATGTTCAGCTTTATCCAGGTTGATAATTTCTCATCCAGACAGCTTTTGGCAAACAGATAGTTGGAGGCGCCCCAGACAGAAACAAATATCTTTGTGCTTCTTTCTATACCGGTTCTTAAATCAATAATCTTTAGCGGACTGTCGCCAAAATCAATGAATGTCTTTTCACCGGCTTTATGTTCCTGCCGCATGCTGTAATTTAGTTTCTTACGGTAGGCATTCAATAAATCACAAAAATAACTGTACTGATAACCGTGCGGATGCTGTTCTTTGTATTCTTCCCACAATACAGCCAAAGTGGCATCCGGCTTCCTGATCTCCTGAGATAAATAAAGGTAGTCCGGTTCCGGACGATTATTTTTCCCTTTGTCGACTGGAAATAATCTTCTTTCCAAATCATCATCACGCAGGTCTAACGGCCAGCTTAAACCCGCAGCCATAAATCTCATTATATATTGTTGAACGGTAGATCGGCTGATCTTAGCAACACTGGCTATCTTTGCCTGAGATATCTGTACTTCAAAATGTAGTCTTAATACTTCTCTTATCTTCCTCATACTGGTCCTTTCCTGTGCCATGCTGCCTCCAACCTTTTTGGAGTGCATTATGGCTGTTTTCGGTCAGTTTGTTCAGTATGAGTTTTTTATTCCGCTATGCCGGCATCCAATTCCGCTATGAAAGCAGGTCATTCCGCTAAATCACAAAAACCTGCCGATTTGCTCCGGAATCACCTGCCGGCTTGTTCCGGATTAGGGTGCCGACTTGCACCGGAATGGGGTGCCGAATTGGAGCGGATTCTCCAATTTCTTTTTAAAGAAGCAAAAAATCTTAAATATGATACATTCGATTCTGTTTTTGGCGAGTTGTGTCTTGACGAAATCAAACCAATTAAGCAGTCAAGTGGCGCTGTTTATGGAATTGTTGTCAAATCTGACAAACCACCAAGCTCAGGATTAAAAGCATTAAAAGATTATCCAAATCTATTTCCAATATATTGGGGTAAAGACATCGCGCCAGTAAGCCGCATTAAAGCTCATGTGCAACATCACGCATCAACAGGAAATGCAAACCTCCGCAGCATAGATGAGTTGAAAGAAAAACGTATAATTTTTGGGGCAATCTTTGTAGAAAGGTATCGAGATTTTGAGGAGCATTTACACAAAACATATCCGCCGCTTAAAGGGAGCAGAAAACATGGGGGTGGAGAAAAAATCGTTAAGATAATGAAATAAAACATAAACAGGCAATCCGGCCAATAGCTACGCTACTGTTGATTTTTTCGTTAGATTGATAAAGAATGAATAAAAATATTCCAACAGATTTTCCTAAGATATGGCCATACAACAAAGAATTTAGTGAGCACATCACAAAAGCAATCTCCTTGCGAGAAAATCCGAGTATGGTCTTTGGCTATGGCATTCTAATGGTTATTGTTGGTTTTTGTGGAATGTTCATATTCGGTTTCTTTTCAGCACACTCTTTTGCACAACTGTTTGCATTGGTAATTCCCATAGGTGTCGTCCTTGCTATCGTGGGGAATAAACATCACAAGAAAGAATTTACCAACCTAATGAATGATGTAAAAGCTCAGGTCGAGAAAGAGATTATTATTCTCAAGTCGAAAGCAATGGTAATTCCAAAATATGAAGAAGCAGACGACAAAACGAACCTTGCAATAATGCAAGCAGAAGCAGGAAAACACTATACATCTAATTGGTTATGGGTTCGTAATAAGATGCTTCAAAGAGACGGATATGTATGTTGCTGTTGCGGTCGCAAGGTTCAGATCGCCGAATCTGTTGCTCATCACATTGCTGCTTTTTCAGAAGGTGGTAAAACGGAGTTCTCGAACCTGGTAACAATCTGCGTAGAATGCCATAGCTTAATTCATCCGTGGCTTAACCCACGGCTAAATATTTTCTGGATTAATTATGAGCGTGGGCGCGTTTATTGTTGGAAATGTCGTTCACGTTTAGACACGCCACAAGCAAGAATAATGATATGTAGTGATTGCGGGTGGATCTATCACATAGACGATAGCGCCTGCGGATGTAACTATCCGCAATTAGAAAATTAATAAAAATCCAACATAATCAATCTGGTCGATCGCTACGCGCCGGGTGAGCTTTGCGTCACGTATAAATGAAGAAAATCAAGTGAAAGATGTAATGCAATGTAAAAATGCGGGAACGATCCATATTGCCCTATGCCCTTACACCGTATTGCTTGCTGGCATTCCTGAAACTCCGTTTTAGAGGTAATTAAGATGGACGATTTTGAAGACAGCTTTAAAGATGCAATAGAAGCGGGTCAACGCAATCTTCGAGCAACAAAGCTTCTAAATAATTGGTGTTTCCATGCCGAGTTCATAAGGTCTTCCGGCAGAGGAATGATTGAAGCTGAAACTGGTCTCCCTATTGGACACATGGGCGTTCAGTGCAAATTCTCTAAGAAAAACTCGATGCTTTGTTGGTTATTAGAAGATGCAGCTTATGACTTCTACAAGAACAACTGCAAGGGTTGTAAAGACCGAGTTCCCGTAGGATTTCCCAACATCATGAGCTTTGTTGGTCCGAGGGAAGATGCTGCCGAAAAACGAAAGTACGCACGCGAGGAAGAAAAAAGGGAGAGAAAGCAGAAGCAAACTAACAGACAGCAAGAACGGGCGAAACTCCGCTACGAGCTCTCTCTTGAAGAAACCTTCGTTCTCGATCTGTTGGATGAACTTGATCGGTCAGACATAGCAAGGGACGATCCGCGTCTAGAACAACTTGCAAACCTTGCTCCTGAGACATTTACCAGGAAGGTGATCAAACATCTCTTGCCTGCAGTGCTATACGAGAGCTTGCCATATTCTAATCCTGCCGCGAAGGCGTTGCTCAAAGCACCGTTGAAGCCAGAAGAAAAGTTCTCGGTTGCAGTGCGCTTGGTAACCAGTTATGAGGAATCTCAAACGGCTATTGATGTAATTCTGTCGGACGCAGGAAAGCTTACCGAAGGCGACCTGACAAAGGTTTTAAGTCGCTTTGTGTCGATGGCCTTGGGACCACCACCAGGAATGCATTTTGGAATGGGTGAGCCAATAAGGCTCAATGCTGCACCAATTCGTTCGCTCTTCAAGCAAAGACATGCCGAGATTTGTGCGGAGATCGACGTACTTCTAAGGAGTGCGAACCCAAAAAAGATTGGGGAAGCCATTGAGATCATACTTGCCACGGAAAGTGATGATCTGCTTTCAAAACATGCTGAAAGCATCTTTGCCAAGCTGATGCGCAGACGACTTCTGCTTCCGAGTGAACGCAGGGATAGCAGCGTGCTCTATTATCTTCGAGAGGCAGCCTCGAAGTGCCTCGAACTTTTTCCAGAGGAAACGGATAAGATCATTCAATCGTTCCTTGCTGACAACGACGATACCGGAAAAGAAGAAGCTCATAGAACCTATGGTTCGGTACTGAGACACAGCTATCGGGAAAAGACGCATATCGGGACAGCACAAAGGATAGCATTTAGGAGATTGCTTTGGGCTGCCACAGAAAGCCCCGAAAATATCATGGATAAAGCCGGACAGTTCTTCAGACATTCTTGGGACGAGTTTGCTCAGCTCGCAGCTGAACATTTTGATGATCTGATCGGCGCAGCGGCTATACTTAGCGAGAAGTATGAGCAAGTAGATAAAAAGCGGGCTCTGGAACTGGCTGACAATGTGCTCGATCATATGGAGAGAGGGAACAAACGCACAGCAATTGACAGTTTGCAGGAAGCGCTGATCGAATGGGCTGCAGTTGGAGCAAAATTCAAGGGACGTGAAGGGATTGAACAGTTTCTGGAATTGTATCGAAGATTGCCCGAGAATCAAACGCAAATGCGCGGGAACATGATCGCTCATGTTTCAAAATTGTTGACCGGTGTCGAAAGTCTCATGATAGTACTCACCGATTGGTATCGATCCCTTATGGATGAGAGTCAATTGATCCGTGCCCGTGCGGTACAAGCATGGGAGAATATGCCATACGACTTGGTGAAGAACTTCCCTGATCTGTTCTTTGAAGCATTTTCCGTATTGCTTACAGATCCATATGTCATTGTTCATCGGGCGGCCGTCCATGCTCTGAGGCATAGATCATTTCCTGAAGAGAAACGTGGTCTTATCAAGCGAGGTCTCTTGAACCTGATTTTTTACTACTCCCAACAAAGCAAGCAAGAGGACTTCGTTGTCGACTGTATTGACGCTTTTGCGTTTCTTTGCCTTTCTTCTGAAGAAAGAAAAGGAAAACTTGGGCAGTGGCTTTCGGCCATCTTGCTCACCTTGGAAGGAAGTGCACTCTATCATGCTGTTGATCGGTTGCACTATGGCTTTAAGAACGTGCCGGGTTTCGTAAAGGTGGCGCTAAAGTCAATACAAAATGACTATACGCGCTCCATTTCTATCGACGACTGTGCCGCTGCGATCTTGGGAGCACCAAACAGTGAGCTTAGAAACTGTGTAGAGGACATCAAAAAGGCATTCGAAGCACTCAGACCATTCAAGCCAGAAGGATTTTTTGAGGCGCTTCTATATGCTACCGCATTGACGAAGGCAGGAGATCATGCAACTGCAAACGCTTGTTTCATCGAATTAATGGCAAGCATCCCATTAGAAGATCGAAATGAACAGTGGCGACTTGAAGCTGCTTTAGTCGCGGTTGCTTCCGAGATTGAACACGCAATAGGTGGTGGAGAGGTGTTTGTTGAGTTGATCGAGAAATGGAGTAGCCTTCTGTCTGAATTGGAGAAAGAGAATGAAAAAAGAACCAAACTTCGCAATTTTCCTCCGAGCTTTTTCATCGAGGATTAAGGTTGCTGCAGCACTTGCTGGAGCTCTGATGCCTTCACCGCGTGACTTTGAGCGCTTAAAAGAAGCTTGTCTGGAGCTTGAAGCAACAATATCTGAGATCGGGCAAGGTGATATCGAGGATCAGTACCACGCTTATTATACAGCCATTGCCATCTTTGTGCTCTTGGCTGAGTGGAAGCATGCCATACGTAATGCTGAACCGGATGCTCAAAGATTCTTGAGTTCAGCTAAGCTAAAAGCGTCAGAGGTTGACAAGTCTTTGAGTTTCACTGCCGATGAACGACTGGCGACGTTTTTGGATCAAGTCGAAGATCTGAAGAGTGTGGACGAATTGACTGCTATACAGGATCAATTGAAACGATGGACATTACCGCTTCTTTTGTTTGTTAATCTTCTGGATCGAGGTTTTGGAGGGTTTCGCGTACCTATCTCCAACGTAAGTTCAGCAGAGCCTGAGAAACTCGAAACGACTGTAGCGTTCTTAAAGTTTGACATCGACGGAGATCCAGCCAAACACTTGAACTACCTGAAGCCAGGGACGTCTTACGACCTTACGATAGAAGTTAGGGTTTCAAATTGGCCCAAGGGTGCAAATGCTCTTTCGTTAACACCTGTAACGATCGACATTCGCGAGCGGAACTGGTTACCTATTTTCAGATTCGAGAAACCCGAGGGAGATGGCCCCTTTATTTTTACTGGCACCGGTAGGGCGGTTCTTGAGGTGGCTCATTCGTTCGGTTCAAGGCCATACGAGTTTCTTTACGCAGCTGAGTTCGATGACACAAGCAGCAGTTGCCAGGATGTTGCGATTATAGGGCATCGCCGTCTGCGCTTGGAGGGAAGCGATGTTACTTCAAATCCCTTGACTGGTTTTTCTAATGTCGATCGACATCTCCTCAGCGTTCGCGATAAGTTGAGAACCTTTCCCGGTTTGCATTCAGATGATATTGCCAATACAATGACAATACTTGGTGGGTTGGGCAACATCGCTGCGCAAGCTTTGAAAGGCGGCTTGTTCGAGGCTGGTACGTCAGAGCAACAATTTCAGAACAAAACCACTGAGATGCTTCGAAACCGGAGTGATATTGGTGAGCACTTGCAAAGTCACCCCGAAGCAGCAGGTGGGGTAACTGATCTCATATTCAGGGACATCCCGATCGAATTAAAAGTCGAGAACAACAAAGTTCTGTTTCCGAAGGATTGTACTAAATTCTTCGATCAGACAGCTGCGTATGCAATAGGGCTTGGTAAACGAATCGGTGTGTTGTCCATACTCGAATCCTCACCGAAATCTGCACCCCTCGGCATCGTGGAAGATGATATTGAGGTCTTTGCTCATCAGACCGGTCAGTCTACAGTTTTAATTGTGGTGGTTGTCGTCCGGGGTGGCTTTCCCAAACCTAGTTCTTACTCTAGGTGAAGCCGGTAATTTGGGGGTTCTGTAATACTTGATCGGAGCTTAGAGAAATCGAGTGACAAACCAGAACGATACTAATAATTGCTCTTTTAGGTCAAAATGGAGTCAACAACGGCTTGCCAATATCGCGGAAATCCCGTCCTGGTAACTGAGAACTACGGAGGTCACCATTTTTAGCTGACGCCGCTCGATAAAAAGCCGGGGTAACATCGTGAATTCTCGCACCGTAGCATTGTCATTGTTACAAATCTTGAGTGTTGAATACGAGAACTCACTTTGAACTCTCTCATGAAATTATATGCTTACCCATCTTGTAGGCTGAAAGACATGCAGGCGAAGAAAAATACTAATAAGGTCTGATGGACACATGATTACCAATGTGAAAGACCTACTTCGGTTCAATAATATTTAATGTCGGATCAAGTTTTTGAGCAATTTTATTTGCCCATGTAATCCATTGTTCGAGATCACTGCCTGATTCAATTTCCCCATATTTTTGTATAGCAATACCTTTTACATGTTCGATAAAAGTTATAACAGCTTGACTTTGATTCCATGCCTCAACTTGTTTTATAAGATTGTTGAATCTTTCCCTTTCTTCAGCTTCTTTACGTTGTTTTTCTTCATATAATCTTTTTTTCTCTAACCTTTCTGCTTCTTCTTTTTCCCTAGCTAATCGGTCTTTTCTTATTTCGTCGGCAGTTTTTATGAAACCTATGATAATTTCGTTCAAAAGATCTTCAATTTTTTTGGATTCTGTATCGTGCCAGGATTTCCTTATAGGCTTACGCGTATAAGCAATAATGGATAAATGTAATTTACCTGAAGGTATATAATCATAAGAAGTTCGTTCATATAAATGAGGATAGCGAGCTGAATCTATCATTTCCGACTTAGTTTTCTTATGTTCAACTTGTTTTGAATGTTCTTCAATACGGAATTGTAATTCTTCCCCTCGAATAGATAAAATTATTTTTGGTTTTTCGTTTCCTTTAACAAAAACTTTCATCTCCCTTTTTTCTAATTCCATGATCAATGTATTCATAATTTTTAATGTACGTTTTAGCGATGTCTTACATACATTAATATTGAGACAAGATAAATCTTTGTTAGTTACCCTGCCGTATTTATCTATGAATGCGTCTTTTAAAGATATTTCTGCCATTCTTATTAGACGATGTTTCGAATTAATTCGTTCTGGAACAATAATCTTATTTTCTGGCATCATTTCAAAGAGCACTAACGGATCGTTTTCTAAAACATTAGTTTGTGCTTTGACTTTTGGCGTTCTTATCTCAATTTTAATTGTTGACAAGTTTGGATCATGGATAGTCTTAAGTTTCGCAGGAGTTATTCCAAGGCCTTTTTTAACCATTGTCCAATGGCCTCGGCCTGGTAATGGCACATTAAATTTTCTGCAAATTTTAGCGAAACCTACATCTGATAAACCAAATTCCTTGGCCCACTTGGATACAGGCTTCATCCACACCATGTGATGTAGTTCTTCACGCGACAGAGTAACAATTTTTCTTTCATCCATAAATGCTCCTTATATAAATAAAAAAATCTTTTGGACTTTTGTTGCTAAAAAGTCACCCCTTGCCCCGATTTATGTGAAAGCGATTTATAAGAAACACTATTAAAAAAGTTGAAAAAAATACATGCAGAATATCATAGGTAGGGGGGAGGAGTCTGTGCAACTAAAACATCGTTTAC
>AWGX01000373.1 GCA_000495415.1 Smithella sp. ME-1
CCGCGTATGCGGGACCGGTATGACTGTGTCGAAAGCAAATTATCTTATTACGATACAGTCTCGTATGCCGGGTGATTAGGCAATCAGGTGTTGTTTCCTCTGGATTCCCTTGTTTCAATTTTTCTCTACACCGGCAGCTTAAGTAAGTTAACAGTATCTGATATTTCCTGTTCGACCTTGTTTGCATCCCAATTTAATTCCTTAGCGGCAACGTTGGCCACTTTCCGCAGCATATCCTCACCGGGATTACCCAACGTGCCGATGCCGGTTCGGCGCATTACTATGTCGGTTAAAGTCCGTGCCATTTCTTCGCGCACGGCATAAATTACCTCTGCCAAAATCTCACCGTCATCATTTAATGTTTCGGACAATGCTTTGTCTGTTCTCGCCAGTTTGATAATTTCAGCATATTCTGTTCCGTAATTACGGCCGAGGTAATCCATGGTAGGTTTGCCGAAATCGCTATTTTCTTTTTGAATATCGGATAAGAAGGCATTTAAATTTTTTATTTCACATCCGGTCAGAAACTGTTTGTCGGTAACGCTTTGGCCCAGAGATCGCTCCATTTTGGAGGCTACGATATTGAGGCAATTCTCCGCCAGTTTTCGGCTGGTGGTATATTTTCCGCCTTCGACAGTAATCAGGCCGTTTAACCCGTCTTTCTTGTTATCGTATATTTCATATTTACGGGAAGAAGAATAAGTTTCCGACGTGTCTTCTTCTACCAGAGGTCGCAAGCCGCCGTAAGTGTGCTTGACATCTGCATAGCTGAGTTTGCCATCACCGAAGGAAGAGTTGATATCGTCTATCAGCTCCATGATGCTTTCCTTTGTTACATGATAATCATCAGGATTTCCGGTAAAAGGTTTGTCTGTGGTACCTATCAGAGTGTGATTGCGCCAGGGAATAAGGAAGAAGTGACGGCCGGCCGGTGTCATGGATGCTACAGTGTAATTACCGGAAAGCAGATGCTTTGCGGTAATGATGTGAATACCCTCGGACCTGCGCAGAGTTGAGCTGCCGTCGCCTTTCGATTTAGCCAGACCCAGGACAATATCCGCCCACGGTCCGCCGCAGTTGATTGTAACCGTACCGGACACTTCAAGTGTTTTATTATTTAAAAGATCCTTTACTTTTACTCCGGTGACATTGTTGTCGGAGCCCATTATGAATCCTTCCACTTTGGTATAGTTGGCTACCTTGGCACCATATGCTAAGGCGGATTTGATGAAAGCCAGCGTCAACCTTTCGGGAAAGATGCTGATACAGTCACAGAAAATTGACGCTCCGGTGAGTCCTTCAGGACGAACATGCGGCTCGCTTTGCATAACTTTCTTTTTGGAGATGGTTCTATGCGAAGGAATTTTCTTGCAGGCATCCCAGGTAAAACTCTTGTCGTAGGAAAGTGCATCATATACAAGCATGCCTACTTTGACGAGCCATTTGTTATTTTTAAACGGTGTTTTGTAGTGAGTCATCATCATCGGCCAGGGATAAACATAGTTGGGAGCGATATTTTCCAGGACCCGGCGCTCGCGCAGCGACTCACGCACCAGCATGATTTCGCCATTGACCAGGTAACGCAACCCCCCATGAATCATCTTGGACGTAGCCGCCGATGTAGCCCAGGAAAAATCATTTTTTTCCAGGAGTGCTACTTTCAAGCCCCGTGTGGCCGCCTCATAAGCTACCGAAGCCCCGCTGATGCCACCGCCGATAACGAGGACATCAAAATGTTCGTTTGTATGGTTTTCAATAAACCGCTGCATGGCATTTACCCCTTTCCTGGTTTGTCCGTCAGAGATTTTTTAACTGCCTCTTCTGCGTAAAGAAGCACTTCCAGCATAATCCGCTTGGCTGCTGTCGCTTGTTTCTTTTTGATTGCTTCGTAAATTTCCCGGTGAAATTTGTGAGAGCGCTCAACGTTTTTCTTTTTATCGAAATAGAGGTGACCGTAGTCACGGAAAATTTGATTAAAAAAATTGAGAAAAATAGTGCAAAGCAGATTGTGGGTGGCACGTGCAATTAACTGATGCACCTTGATATCCCGTTCCAGCATGTTTAAATCTTCTCTTTGAATTGTCTTTCGAAGTCCTTCCAGCTCAGCAGGAGTGCGCCGTTGTGCCGCTATATAAGCCATTTGCGGTACCACGTAACGGCGGGTCTCCAGAATATTCAAGATTATTTCTTTGCCTTCATCCAGATTAAAAGCGGCTTTGATTAAGTCAAGATTGCCGCTTTCCAGATAATCTTTAACATATAATCCGTTGCCGTGTCTGATTTCAACAAGATCTAGATTCTCCAGCTTTCGTAATGCCTCACGTACTGTTGCCCGGTTAACATTGAATGTTTCCGCCATTTCCCGCTCGGAAGACAATTTGCTTCCTGGGGTAATCGTTCCGTTCATGATCTGCTTTTGAATAATGGTTACAATTTCTTCGTGAAGTCGTGAACGCGTAAGCGGTTTGGCAAAAACAGTTTTGGCTGCCATGTTGAATCTCCTTCTGAACCTGTTAAACTATTGGTTGGGTGGTTCAGTGGTTCAACCACTAACTTATTTTTAAAATAATGTCAAGGAATTTGTAAAACTTGATTATATGAACTTTCGTGATAATGAGATTACAGGCTAATATGTCAGTTTTAAAAACAGCTTTCATATTTATACTAATCATATCATATTGTTATGATTGGTTTTTGGTTTCCTGGCGAGCCAAAGCTCCGGCTGGAATTTCGTGTTCACAGGAAAGATATATTTCAGAACTGCCGTGTGCCTCTGAAATATTGTTGCCGTTGCGGTCAATCATAGAGTTGATTTCTATTGGAACAATTTCTTCGGGTAATAAAATATCCAGCCGGTCACCGATTTTTATACGATTCTTAACATCTAACAGGACTCTTTTTTTCGCTGCATCATAATTAATTACTATGCCTGACGGTTCATGAGTCTGGATATATTTAATTTCAGGATTCGTTTCATTTATTTTTTCCCCGGCAAAGGCAAAGCCGGTAGTGTAGCCGCGATTGGAAATTTTTGTAAGTTCGTCAATCCATTCCTGCCGGCAGGTGTATTTTTCTTTTTGGCGTAATAAAGCGTCCAGTGCCTGCCGGTATGTGCGTGTCACTACCGCCACATAATAAGCAGATTTCATGCGGCCTTCAACTTTAAGGCTGGTAACGCCGGATGTCAGAACGTCGGGCAGATATTCGATGAGACACAAATCCTTGGAGCTCAGAAGATAAGTATAGCGTTCATCATCTTCCAGAATCAACGGATCGTTCGGTCTTGTTGATTCATGAAGCAGATATTCCCAGCGACACGGTTGGCTGCAATCGCCTTCGTTGGCACTTCGTTTGTTGCGAAATGCCGATAAGTAACAGCGACCGGAATAGGCCATGCACATTGCGCCGTGAACGAAAATTTCCAGCTCCATTTCCGGGACAGCTTCAGCAATTTCTCCGACTTCCTTTAAATTAAGTTCACGAGCCAGAATAATTCGCCGTACTCCCTGGTCTTGCCAGAAACGGACAGCTTCAACATTTGTAGTGTTAGCCTGGGTGCTCAAGTGAACCGGCAATTGCGGCGCTAAACTTTTAATCAGCCGGAGCATTCCCGGTTCGCTGACAATTACCGCGTCAATACCAATAGTGGCAAGTTGGGGGATTATTTTTTTTGCCTGATCCAGATCAGCATTGCGGGAAAACGTATTGACTGCCGCGTAGATTTTAACACCTTTAACGTGAGCTTCATTTACGCTCTGTGCCAAAGCTTCAATGGTCATCTCCGCCGAACCGGTTCGCAGGCTCAATCCTTCCACTCCAGTATAAACGGCATCAGCACCATACAAGATAGCCGTTCTCAATTTTTCCAGATTACCGGCAGGAATCAATAACTCCGGTTTGCGCATTTAAAATCCTCTTAATAATTTGATTGAGGTACAAGATATCTCCCCGCGCATACGCCGGGCTTTCGCCTTCGGTCGA
>AWGX01000374.1 GCA_000495415.1 Smithella sp. ME-1
CGCCGCTTTTTGTTGCATGGGATAGGGCTCCACCCAGTTCATCATGCGTTACTTCTTCGTCAATGGCGGATTTTATAACGTCCGGTCCGGTAATATACATATAGCTGCTTTCTTTCACCATGAAGACCCAATCGGCAAGAGCCGGTGAATAAACAGCGCCTCCGGCTGTAGGTCCCATAATCGCAGTGATCTGAGGAATATAACCTGAGCCTATTGTGTTGCGGTAGAAAAT
>AWGX01000375.1 GCA_000495415.1 Smithella sp. ME-1
CCGCCGCTTTCACTAGCTCCGACAGATAATTATACATATAATCCATCAGGCAAACCTGACCCATTCCGTCCTTTCGTCACAGTAGATACTGCTGTTGCAAAACAGCAACTGGCGAAGAAGGCGGAGGTTTCTATGTTCCCCTTGCAAAGGGCCGAAGCTGAAAAGTATCGTGTAGTAGGAATTGCCGGTGATAAAAATCACCGGGTGGCTATTTGTGAAGATACAGCGAAAAAGTTTTACCCTCTGTATGTAGGAACTCATATAGGCTTATATAATGGGAAGGTAATCGAAATTCTGGCTGACCGTGTCATCATAGAGGAATATGAAACAAAAAAA
>AWGX01000376.1 GCA_000495415.1 Smithella sp. ME-1
AATCCCCCGCCAGCGGGGGACAGGCAAGTACATAATGACGAATAAAGTTAATTGCGAAACAGTTTCGAAGGAATGATATAAGGTACTAAAGCTATGCTTATATTAATTGACGGTTACAATCTAATCAGACAATCGGATAATCTACGACGCTATGAAAGAAAAACTCTGGAAGCGGGACGAAACGCTTTAATCGCCAGACTAGTCGAATACGGCAACAGAAGAGCACATCAGATCATCGTTGTTTTTGACGGCATTCAAAACGGATGGGCGGAAGAAGGAAGAGACAGAGAAGGGAAAATCAATATCATCTACTCCCGCCACGGCGAAAGAGCAGATGACGTCATCAAAAGAATAGCAGCACAAACCGCAGGGGAAGTTATCGTGGTTTCTTCCGATAGGGAAATATCATCTTACGCAACTCTGTTAGGCAAAACTCCTTTGCCTTCTTTGGAATTTGAAGCCATTATGAACAAGGTTATCTACGCGCCGTGCGAAACAAAATCTTCAGTGAAGAAAAAGGAAATTAACGAACGTCAATCAAAAAAGAAAGGGCCCGCAAAAAGACTCCCGCGCGCGAAAAGACAGGCACAAACAAAAATCAACAAACTCTGATGTCCTCTGTGGTGAAGGCAGGGAGGACACATGATTAATAACGTTGAAATATTTTTCAGATATCCCCCGCTGGCGGGGGCAGGCGGTGGACGTGCTGTAGCAGATATTATTTATCGTGCGGCGCGTTTCCTAAACGCGCCGCACTTCGGACCGCGATAGAATCGGGGTCCCTACAAT
>AWGX01000377.1 GCA_000495415.1 Smithella sp. ME-1
ATCTTTGATTTAGAAATGGTATTATTTATCAAACAATTATGATGTTGTTGGCATTTTCGAATAATGTTTTACCTTATAATTCTGGCGCGGCAGACGGTACAAGACACGCCAGAATCAAAAGTTCTCTCCCTGTATTTCTGACCTGATGTTCCTCATCAGGCGGCATAAAAACAACATTCCCCGGCTCTAACGGATTCCATTTGCCATTGCCGTATATTTCACCGATACCCGAATGAATAAACATTTCGTGTTCCCAGGGATGAGCATGCTTCGGCGTATGCCCTCCCGGCGAAATTTCAAAAATACGCATACAGAAATTATTTGCGCCGTCAGCCTTGCCCGCCACCACACGACCGGCAATTTCCTTTGCCACGTCATTGTTAAAATGGGTTGGTGAAACTGACGAGTAATGTATTAATTTCATAATGAACTCCTTTTTAACTAACTATTGGTGCAAATATTTCACTAAGCGTCGGATGCGGAAGCACCCATGAACGTAATTGTTTTTTATTTAATTCGTTGGACACTGCCAAAGCAAGCGGCGCAATCAAATCCGCGGCGTCTTCGCCGACAATTGTTGCGCCGATAATTTTATCCTGATGAAAGATCGCTTTGACAAAGCCCTGCCCCATCAATTCGGCGCGGGCAATAATGTTGGCGCTGTATTGAGATTTAACAACTTCTATGGATAGGCCTTCATCTTCAGCGCGTTTTTGCGTGTAGCCCACGCGCGAGATTTGCGGATGGCTGTAAACGACGGAAGGAATAAAATTTTCGTTATAGTAAAAGCCATCATCCCCGAAGATTTTTCCTGTCGCGAATTTTGCCTGTTGCATCGCTCGATGCGCCAGCATCATACCGCCGGTAACGTCGCCCACCGCGTAAATGCCGGACACATTCGTCATCATATTTTTATCTATCTTGATCCCGGATTTTGTATATTCAATGCCGAGCTTGTCCAGTTCTTCCGTATTCAACAACGGTTTTCTACCCGTACAAAGAAGCGTATGGTCGGCGCTCATCTCCAATTGTTTGCCTTCTTTCTGAGCAAGCATCACAACCGAGCTGCCCGTATCCTTCAGACTCTCCAATTTTGTCGAGGTGTTAATGGCAACGCCCAGACGGGTCAATTCCTGTTTAAGCAAATCAGCGCATTCCTGATCTTCAAGAGGTATAATCGTCTCTAATATTTCAACTATGGTCACCTTTGATCCCAGTTCGGCAAAGAAAGTGGCAAATTCCACACCGATGACACTGCCACCAACGATTATAATGCTCGACGGTAGTGTATTTAAATTCAAAATGCCATCCGATGTTAAAATCCTTTCGGAAAGATTGATTCCCGGAAGAACTTGAGGCACGGAGCCCCAGGCAATGATGATATTCTGAGCCGAGAATACCTCACTTTTTCCTGATGAATCGGTAAAACGCACTTCCTGGGGAGAAATAATTTCGCCTGTGCCCTGTTTAATTTTCACCCCAGCTTCGGCAAGAACTTTTTGCGCGCCCAGAGCGGACACCTTTACAATCTGCTGCTGATGCTTTTTGACGGCGGAAAAATCGACGGACGCATCTGTAATGTTTATTCCCATCCTCTTTAGTTTTTTCAAATCAGCAAAATATTTGCTGCAACTCAGTAAAGCTTTCGTCGGAATGCAGCCTCTGTGCGTGCATGTGCCACCCCAACCTTCTTTCTCGATAATGAGGACTCTTTTTTTCTTTGCCGCGGCAAATTCGGCCACGGTAAGCCCGCCCGGCCCACCACCGATTATTATCAAATCATATTTTTCAGACATCAAAACACCTCTCTACTTTTTTCCCCTCCACCTGTGGGAGGGGACTAAGGGGTGGGGTATTTTTTCACTTTTCACCCTCCCTAAATCCCTCCCCTCAAGGGAGGGACG
>AWGX01000378.1 GCA_000495415.1 Smithella sp. ME-1
ATCGGCCCCGGCGACCATCACCATAACGATCAACGATGACGTACCGACGGCGAAGGTTGACACAAACGGCATACTGGAAGACACGACCACCCCGATTACGGGTGACGTATTGGCGAACGACACCGTTGGTGCGGACGCCCCGGCGAGCTTTGTCAACTGGGCCAGCACGAGCGCTTCTTACGGTACGTTTACCGACACAGGCAACGGCACCTACAGCTACACCCTGGACAACAGTAATGCAGCGGTACAGTCGTTGGCAGAGGGTGAGACCCTGACCGAGACCTTCACCTACACGATGGCGGATGCTGATGGCGATCAGTCGACATCGACCTTAACGATAACCATAACGGGCACGAACGACACACCGACCATCAATGTAGATCCGATGGCTGACGGTCAGCCCGACGTAGTATCCGAATCCGGTTTACCTGGAGGCTCC
>AWGX01000379.1 GCA_000495415.1 Smithella sp. ME-1
ATCTAAAATTTCAATTTGTTTTTCTACGTTTTCCAGTTCCAAGGAATAATCGGGGACGGTTAAAGGGGAAGAATAAACAGTGAAGAGTGAAGAGTGAATGGTGAATGGTGAAAAGAAAACTCCACCTCCGTCGCTACGCGACACCCCCGCCAGCGGGGGACAAAAGATAAGTGACAAGGATTATGCCCTGAGAAGCACCCATCTCAAGAACAAGGCCGGTTTGATGTTCGTGTTGAATGAGGCCGGATGTTCTGTTAGTATAGCGCAAACAAAACAGTTCAACTAAATAAAGCAACGGAGGAAGAAGACTATGTTGAAAAAAATAGCATTTTTACTGCCTGCGTTAATTTTTGCACTGCTGATCAGCGGTTGCGAACAAGACAAGAACAAGGCGACCACTAAGGCGGGCGCGGGCGTTGCTTTAAAACTCGCCACGGTGACGGCGATGGATCACACCTACAACCAGGGTGCCGTAAGGTATGCCGAACTGGTTAAGGAACGGAGCAATGGCCGCATCGAAATCTCCATTCACCCCAACGGGCAAATTGCCAGTGGGGAAAGGGAACTCCTGGAAGCGATCCCAAAAGGTACAGTCGACCTTTATGTCGGTTCCACCGGCCCGGTTGGTGGTTTCAGTCCCTCCATGGGCATTTTGGATCTTCCGTTCATATTCCGTGACTACGCCCACGTAGACAAAGTTCTTGACGGTCCCATCGGCCGTCAGCTTCTTGATGATCTGGACAAGGCCAACCTTAAGGGATTGGCTTTCTGGGAAAACGGTTTCCGAAATCTTACCAACTCCAAAAGAATCATAAAATTACCTGCAGATGCCAAAGGCTTGAAGATCAGGACGATGGAAAACAAAGTCCATATCGCCGCTTGGAAGGCCATCGGCGTTATTCCCGTTCCGCTGTCCTTCGGTGTACTCTATGGCGATCTGCAGAAGAAGACCATCGATGGAGAGGAAAATCCCGTTGATGTTATTTACTCGACCAAGTTTTACGAGGTTCAAAAATATCTCTCACTAACCCAGCATGTCTATTCCCCGGCCCTGATTATTATCAGCCCCAAAGTCTGGCAGGCACTATCGAAAGAAGATCAGGCCATGATGTTGAAGGCGGCACAGGAAGTTGCCCCCTACCAGCGCAAACTCGGGCGGGATAGCGAGGAAAAACACATTGCCGAATTGGCGGCCAAAGGGATGACTGTGACCAAAGACATCAACAAGAAGGTCTGGTACAGGATAATGGAAGGAGCAATGGGCGAATTCATCCAATCTTTTGGGAAGGACAAGGTAGAGGCAATCATCAACACAAAGTAAGGATAGAGGATTGGGGGAAAAGTGAATAGTGAAGGGTGAAGAATAGAGGATTAGATGATTAGAGGTTTGGAAGGTTGGATAAAAAAATGTTCAATGTTCTACGTT
>AWGX01000380.1 GCA_000495415.1 Smithella sp. ME-1
CATGTCTAATTGCCGGAGTAATAATAACAAAAAAACGGTTCTATGTGTTTCAAAAAAAGCCCTTTTCAATCACAATAAAAGAATTCATATCCCGTATTCTGCCCGCTCAATGAGTTCAATCTGCATATCACGGTTTAGTGTTATAAAATAAGCATTGTAACCCGATATTCTGACAAGAAGGTTGCGGTAGTTTTCCGGGTGTGCCATAGCATCTCTGAGCATATCCGAAGTGACTACGTTTAGTTGTATCTGCATTCCACCCAAATCAAAGTAGGTCTTTACATAAGAGAACATATCATTTACCGTCTTTTCACGCGAATCACCGGCTGATGGCACTACCTTGACATTGAAAGCAATATTATTGTTCAGATTCAGCGGATCAAGTTTAGCCACGTCACGGATATTATCGAGCAGATTTTTTGAAGCAAACGGTTGTGGTGTAAGGCCTGGCGTAAAGGGTTTGCCGGCAAGCCGCCCGGAAGGGAGAGCTCCTGTGAGTGTTCCAAAAGCCACGTGGGTAGACATTGACCAGAATCCTGTCGTATATTTCCCGCCACGATAGTGTGGCAAACTGCCGTAATAATCATGCGCCCATTTTGTAATACGATTAGCCATGGCTACTGCTTCTTCACTACCAGAGCCGAAAAGAGGAATCTTTTTTTGTACCAGCGACAGCAGAACCGGATCATTTTCAAAGTTAGTATTCACAGCTCTTTTTAAATCTGTAAAAGAAACTTTCTTATCGTCGTAAACGAGTTTTTTAATGACCATGAGAGAGTCAGTAACATCCGCCAACCCGATTATAGCTGTACCGGAGCTGTTGTACTTAGCACCTCCTTTTGTCACATCCAATCTTTTCTGAATAGAACCATCGATAAGCGACGAAAGAAGCGGCGTTGGTCTCAAATACTGATGAGCTTCAGCCAGCATGTGGTTGTATTCAATGGATTTGTCGATAATAAATTTGAATTGTTCAGTGAAGGCATCAAAAAAATCATCAAATGTCTTGAAGTCACCATGTTCCACAACTCCTGTATCAGGCCCCAGTTTCCAGTTTGTCAGCGGATGTTTGCCGTTGTTCATGGCCATCTCCAGAGCGGCAACCATATTCATCATCTGCATGTTCGTATGGCCAATGTGCTTGCCGGATAATGTCGGTTCAACACATCCCGTGGCCGACCAGTTACGGATATCCTGAATATCGTAGTTCATCTTAGCAAGAGAAGAAATAATGGCGGCATCGTTATGCATGGAAGGTGTCGCAGCGGTAATAAGGTTTACTTCGCATAGTCTTTGAAGGTAAGTGTCACTATTAATACCCGGCATAAAACGCGCATTCACATTAGGGTCGCGGATAGAGAGTATCTCGGTAACCTTAAGGAAAATATATGTCATGTCATTGACGGCATCTTTACCATCCGGAGTAATGCCACCTAGAGTTATGGCCTGATCTGAAGAACTGCCACCGAAATAGAAATTGGCCAGATCCGGCGTAAGAGGGAAATGGTCTGTACAGCGCATATAGAAGTTACCAATAAGTTCTATTGCATGACGTATATATAGCTCACGCGCCTCTTTTGATTTTATCTTTTCCATATCCGCGACATAATAGGGTTGAAGCCACTGATCCAGTCTTCCCAGTGAAAGACCGGCGTTCATACTTTCCATATGGAGTCCCACCCATGTAATCCACATGGAATTAACTGCTTCATCAAGTGTACGTGCTGGGTTTTCCACCACTCGCTCACATATTGACGCCATGGTTTCGAGTTCTGCACGACGTACCGGATTCTGTTCTTTCCTGGCATCTTTCAAAGCCTGGCTGGACAGATTTTTAGAATAAGCTGTCAGTCCCTCCAGACATAGCACCATTGACTCAAGTGTCGCCCTTCTTTCCCGATTTGTCTCCTTCTCTAATTCTGTTTTTATTTCAGCAATTATCCCCGAAGTACCCAAACGTATTATTTTTGGAAAATCCGGGATAGTATGAGAAATTGTCGCTACCTTCCAATTGAAATAAAGAGCGAAACGTTCGTCAATCTGCTGGCATAAGGGATTATTGTACTTATCCCGCACCCACTCGCGAAAATTTCTTTTCATCCAGTATGGGAAAATATCGTTATGGAGAAGTTCACGGGTCTGGTCGGAAATATCAAAGGGATTGTACGTACGATATGGCATGGTGATGAGTTCATTCCATATTATGACGGCGCTTCCTTCAGGATACAAAGGACAACCAATTCTTTTACTGGTAGTTGTACCGGCTATAAGTGAGTCATCACCAATTATAGGCTTACGGTTCGCCATTAGATATTTATATGCCAGCGACTTTCGCATCACAGGAATGTATGTGTGGCCGTTATTATCCGTTTCAAAACCGTTTTTTCTGTGCCACTCTGTTAGAAGACGGGGAATTTCCGGACACACCTCCGGTTTCTCCGTCAGATGAATGTCGAGAAATTTTTTCAGACGTGGAAAATCATCAAGACTATAATCAGGAAGGTATGGATCTTCCAGATATTGCACTCCACTATCCATTTTTGTACATCTGAGTCGTAATTTGCTGCGCGAGGAAAGTTCATCGCTCAAATCTTTACGGGCATCAGGTAATTTTTTTAATAAGCTTTTTTGAGTATTATTCCTTTCTTTTTCCATAAGCTTTATTTGCTTTTTGTTAATCAACAGAGAAAGAAGAAAGGCGAAGAGGTTAAGATAGGTAATGCTTCCATCAACCCTTGCCTCATTCTTGAGGATCATATAAATTTGATCAGTTGACGTTCCGCCCAGTAGTTTTCTCATGGCGGTGTCGGTGCGAAATCTTATAACCGCATTGGCGTTATCGGGCATGCCGCGCACAATGGAAACCGTACCTTCCCGGAAAACTATCCCTGAAAGTACCGAACCGCTTTCCGTGCGGATACCGATAGCAAAATTCAGCGGACCATCCAATGTTACAAGATATTTTTTCAGTGCGGACCGGTGATTGAAGTTCGCGGCCATTACCTTCAGAAGCCCATGCAGTATCAGGCCTGTCGGAGAGAGTCTTGCTTTATCCGCGCATGCGTTGTGACTTAGCATTATCTGTCCCTCCTTTTTGGGAACTATTTTTTTTAAATGACTTTTCAATGATGAGCTGATGGTAGCGTTCGCAAATATCGGCGATAAGGCGTTTAACCAGGTCATTCGTATTTTCTTCCACCTCTCGCAGCAGCCTGCTGTTTAAAAGACTTACGATGCCATTGAGTTCCGTCCAAAGCTTTATGGTGAGATAGCGCGCCTCTGTTTCCGATATATTCAGATGTTCGGCAATCTTCCGGGCAGTGAACAGAAAAGGCTGGATTGACGTTTCCTTTTCACGGCCGGCCACCTGCTCCAGCGGGGTACCTATACAGTCGAGGAATTTGGGGACACCGCGGTTAGTAAACATGACTTCATAGTAATCGGGATAGAGAGTTCCGAAACGCAGATACTCCTCTATCACTGCGCAGAAGATGTCATAGGGATTGTCGTGTGCTTCGTACGCCTTTACCTGAGATTCATAAAGCAGCTCAAAGCCCTTGATGCGGATAAAAAAGTAGAGCTCTTCCCTGCTGGCGTAGTAATTGTAGATAGTGGTAGCGGTGACGCTAAGTCGTGAGGCAATTTTTCTCATACTAAGTTCAGAAAATCCATGTTCAATGATGAGAAAAAGGGCAGCATCAAGTATTTTCTGTCTAAAGGCGTCAATCTGTTCCGGTGTTCGAGACGTTCGGGGCATAAATTATCACCAGTAAATCACTGTTATAGACCCATAACAAGCCGTGGGGGAATTCCCCTGCTTTGCGGGATAAAACTATAAATGCAATTGTAAAATAACGGTGTTAATATAACAGCGTTATTTTTACTTGTCAATAGAATTCTGATTCGTTAATGCCATTCTGTGCAGACGGATAGACGATCTATTTCAATTGGTCGGAAACTACCTTATTCAGAACAGCTTGAGCTTTGATGAGTTTTTTATACTTTGTTTCGATCTTATCCAGATTCCTGGACAGAACAGCCTTGAGCAAGTCCCCCTCCACCTCGGCAACATCCAGCCGCTCGTAATAATCAAGGGTCTCTTTCATATGTGCAAGAACTATCATACCTGTAAGAATGGGATGGTTATTCGTCACATTCGCGTCATCGAACATAGTCCCGTGTTCCAGCTCAACCTCCAGCCCCATGCGAAAGTCCTCTAGAATGATAGGCATTTTTTTAACATTAACAATTTTAAGGATTATCCCGGCTTCTTTTGCTGTTACTTTCGGCTTTTTAATTTTCGTCCAATCTCTTAAGCCCAATTCCCTGCAAACTTTCTTAACTTCACTGACTGTTACATACTGCGGAATCTTCATAGCCATATCTCCTCTAAAATTTCCCCATAAAGCATTACTAGTGTAATGTCTCAATGAAACATTGTCATAT
>AWGX01000381.1 GCA_000495415.1 Smithella sp. ME-1
TCACTACTGTCCGGAATAATCCGTGAATAAGTTCAGCTGGTTACTGTTTTCGTCCATGTCCCTTGAGTAATCATAAAATGTAAGTAGCTGAAACATGGACGCTCTTTCAAATAGGGAGATACTCAAAACCTGTAATATTGTGTAGAGACTTTCCTGGAGCTTCAGCCGTTTCTTGATAATCGCCACGATCAGATAAACGGAAACAGCAATCCAGATTTGTGTTTTTACCGCGTTCTCCGAAGTGCCGAAAAAACTTTTGATGCGCAGGTGCTGCTTGATCCATTTGAAAAAAAGCTCTACTTGCCATCGTTGTTTGTAGAGTTGTGCGATGGTGATGGCGGGCAGGAGAAAGTTGTTGGTCAAAAACACCAATGTTTTGTTGGTCTCGGCGTCGTAATATCTCACCCGGCGGAGTTTGTCGGGATAATCCCCGGCTGACTTCACAACGGTTAGTAGGATGGATTGATCGCAAACAACCCCTGTGGATTTGTCCACTGGATGGGAATAAAGCCTGCGACGATTGAGATTGGACTTGGCTCGGATCACGAAGAAAGCGGAGGCTTGGGTAACAGCATAGAGTCTGGAGAAATCCGTGTAGCCGCGATCCATGATGTAGAAAGCGCCTGCTTCCAGAGGGATCATATCCAGGGCGTTGACCTCGTGGAGTTTTCCGTCGGAGATGTGGATGAAGCTTGGGATATTGCCCCGCAGATCCAGCAGGGTATGAAGTCGGACGGCCCCCTTTGCTGTCCGGAAGCGTGCCCAGGGAAAAATGGATAGGCACAGATCGATCGTCGTTGCATCCAGGGCGTAAACCGTGTTTTGAAGTTCCAATGCCAATGGTTCCTTCTGGTAGAGCTTCCTGGCGATGCCGATCAGATGATGGGCAAAATCGGCGTAGATGCGCCAGTCCCGCATTTCGTTCGCTTCCGCCAAAGTGCTGCGGGAAACTTTGCTGCGGATGCCCATGTGATATAGCTTGTTGCTCTGTGCCCGCAGGCAGGCTTCGATGTCCCGCAGGCTCTCCCGATACGTCAGTTGTGCGAAAGCCATAATACGGAACTGATCCAGACAAGTGAAATTCTTGACGCTGAAGTTGCCTTGGTACTTCTCCACGCAGCGCTGAAAGGTTTTTAACGGCATGAAGTCCATGAACTGGGTAAATACAAGCGGGCCTGTATACATGAGCACTCCTTCCCGAAAATATTCTTCGGGAAGGTTTACAAATTCCGCTATGCATTTTCAAGTCGAGGACAAACATAAATGGTATCTTTCATGAAATATGTTAAGCTTTTACAAACTTTATGTACTAATTATTCCGGACAGTAGTG
>AWGX01000382.1 GCA_000495415.1 Smithella sp. ME-1
TCTACAGGTTGATAATGCCATGAGTTTCTTTGGCAGCATGAGACATCCTCGTGGGATGGGACCTCTTATACGCCTTTGCCTGCACCATGGTATTGAGCCTTGGTTCATTCCGATGGCCGAACCTTGGCGAAATGGCATGATTGAGAACTTCAATGACCGCTACCAGAATATGTTTCTTAAAAAGAACATAATGAATACGGAGGAAGAGCTCCACGCCGGTTCTCTGACCTTTGAGCAGCGTCACAACAACAAATATCGTTATAGCAAGCTCAAGGGCAAAACCCCACTAAAGGCCTTGGCTGATTCAAAAGCGGAACTGCGCTTTCCAAAGGAGCCGGAAGCACCCAAGCACCCTTTAAAGAAACCGGAAACTGGCAGG
>AWGX01000383.1 GCA_000495415.1 Smithella sp. ME-1
GTTGCGGGACTTCGAAATGACATAATGTATAGATATTTATGAGTCATTACATTAGATTACGATTCCTCTGCCGGTTGTCAGCGAAAAAATAACCGCCCAAATTAAAATTATCGCTGTAAGTAAGATACAAGAGAATGCCAGAATTTTACTCCAGGCGCTTTCCGGTTTGTTATCGTTGTAACCCATAAGGAAGGATAAAGCTATTCCGGATAATAGTCCGCCGCCGTGCGCCCAGTTGTTTATGCCGGGGAATATTAATCCGAGGAAAATTAATCCTATGACCCAGCCCATCGCCTGTTTATATATGGCTTCTCCGTAAGAGCCACCGCGGCTTTTGCCGTAATAGATGATAGCCCCGATTAATCCACAGACACTGGCGGATGCTCCAATGGTAAAAGGAACACCGAATAGAACTGAAGCTGCAAAACCGCCGGCTCCGGTTATAATATAAAGATTAATGAAACGATGAAAGCCGAATTCACTTAAAATGAAAGGACCAAGCTGGTATAGCGCCATCATGTTAAATCCAATATGAAGAATCCCGCCGTGTAAAAAAGATGCGGAAATTAAGGTCCAAAAGCGATGTTCTATAATGACAGGATAGGTGCCGCTTGCTCCCAGCAAAAAGAGACTCTGATTTGACGGTGAAAAGAAGTTGACGGAACCTTCATTCGAAACTCCTCCTAAAAACAGGGACAGAACATAATAAGCGATGTTAATATAAATAATTGCCATAACAGGGTTTGTACCGAAGAAAATCTTTCGGACGGCACCAGCCGCGTTATGTAAGCCGGGACGTTTGAGCCCGCAGTAAGGACATTCAGGTTCGTCAACGCTGATTAATTTTCGGCAATTGGGGCAGAGTATTGATTTTCTTTCTGAAGACATTTAACAACCTCGTAAAATACCCTAAAGGGCACGTGAGTCCATGTGTCCCGATAAAGTCGGGATTGCACTACATTCCTCCCCGGCCTTCGCCGGGGCAGGCTTGCGGCGTATGAATATATACGCCGCAAGCCTCGGCATTTGTGCGCCTTGCCTCTGGAGCTTTTTA
>AWGX01000384.1 GCA_000495415.1 Smithella sp. ME-1
CAATCGCCGATTGCGCCGAATAATAGGCGGATTGATCGGAGAACAATCCCTACAAGCTACAATCAGTCGCTTGTTTTTCGAGCCAGGCCAGCGCGCCCGGTACTTTTTCCCAGGCGGGAATATTTCCGGCGGCGTAACAATAAGCTTCATCCTCGCCGCCCACGGTAATGGAATCCGGCAAATAACGAGGGATTTTCTTTTTTCCCGTCAAATACTTTGGAACATGTTTATTACTTTTCAGAGCCCAGAATAATGCTTTCCTTGATTCCGAAGTACCGCCTTTTTTCACAAACAATAACAAAGCTTTCGTATAAAGCCATTCCGCCATCCCGTCATCTTTATACGGACCATTCATAAAACCTTCCAACTCGTCGTACCGTCCCAGACAGGCAAGATAAGTAATCAGAATATAGCGAATACCCTGATTATCATTAGTGTTTAATCGCAGCAGTGCCCACGCATGTCCGATGGCTTCATCATGATTTTCCTCTTCCCATAAACATTCCATCATACCGGCACGCGCTCGCATGTAGGGACGCGTTTCCAACATCCCCCAGAAATAACCGCTGTCTTCTTTGAATATTTTTTCACCCAGAGCGCGGCGACCGGCTTCCATCCCCCGACGATAATATTCTTTCGATTCTTCCAAGGATTTTGCAGCATCCTCCGCCAAAAGATTATAGGCATCGGCGCAATCAGGAAATATGGTAAGAGCTTCTTTTGCCAGACTTATTCTGGTCTTTTTATTATATGCTTCCCAGGCGTCATAAATGCATTCCTGCGCCGCATGCTCCGCTGCTCTACTTACTTTTGCCGGCGTCTTTTTATTTTTCACCGCTTTTTTCTTGTATTTCGCAAAATCAATTACATTGCCGGATTTCTTTTCCTGCTTATTTTTCATAGTCACCACTTTTTTGTAATTTTATGTCAAAATATTGTAGGGCGCAATCGCCGATTGCGCC
>AWGX01000385.1 GCA_000495415.1 Smithella sp. ME-1
TTCATAAAATCGGCAACAATGATATTGTCCCTACCGATACCTTCTATATTAAAACGGTCCTCTTTATGAGTTATTTTAACCAACCAGATATCTTTAGGAACGATTAATGACAAATTGTCTAAAGTTTTTACCGGTGCTAAACGGTTTTCTTCTAATGTTGCGATTACTCCGAGTTTTTGTTCCAACTCTTTTTTATAGCTTTTAAACTTTTCCAGATCACCTATTTTCTTATCCAACTCAAC
>AWGX01000386.1 GCA_000495415.1 Smithella sp. ME-1
GATATACCTTACAGCGAAGCTGATAGAATCGCCAAACTGATTCCCAACACTTTGAATATAACATTAAATGAAGCGATTAAAATTGAGCCGCGTCTGGCGCAGGAAGAAAAAAATAATCCGCAAATAGCAAAACTTTTGTCTTTATCCCGCATTTTGGAAGGAATTAACCGTCATGCCTCGACTCACGCAGCAGGAGTGGTAATCTCCGATGTACCTCTCGTAGAAAGAGTACCTCTTTGTTCTCCTAAGGACGATGTAGTTTCTCAATACTCAATGAATGACATCCAGACAGTCGGTTTGACCAAATTCGATTTTCTGGGTCTAAAGACATTAACTGTCATTAAAAACACACTTAACTTCATCAAAGAATCGACTGGTATAGATATAGACATAGATAATTTGCCACTGGATGATAAGAAAACATATGATCTTCTCGGAAAAGGCGAAACAGACGGGATTTTCCAACTGGAAAGTTCCGGCATGAGAGATCTGTCCATAAATTTAAAGCCTGATCGTATTGAAGATATAATCGCGCTTATTGCTCTATACCGGCCCGGTCCGATGAAAATGCTACCGGAATTCACCGCCCGTAAACAGGGAAAAACTAAGATATCCTATGAGTTGCCACAACTGGAAGCTATCCTGAAAGAAACTTATGGAATAATTCTTTATCAGGAACAAGTTATGCAAATTGCCAGCATCATAGGCGGTTATACCATGTCCGAAGCGGATACCCTGCGTAAAGTTATGAGCAAGAAAAAAGCCGCGGACATGGACAAGGAAAAACCAAAGTTTCTGGAAGGTGCTAAAAAACATAAAATCAACGAAAATAAAGCCAAAACTATCTGGGAGCAGATGGAGACATTTGCCGAATATGGTTTTAACAAATCGCACAGCACGTCATACGCGATAATCGCTTATCAGACAGCCTATCTCAAAGCTCATTATCCGGCGGCATTCATGGCTGCTTTGCTCACCAGTGAAAAAGACAACCGTGATAAAATAATAAAGTATATGACTGCCTGCAAGGAGTTGGGCATTAACATTCTGCCGCCAGATATAAATGAATCACAAAGAGATTTCACTATTTCCGGAGAAAATATTCGCTTTGGAATGGCAGCGATAAAAAATGTCGGCTTATCGGCAGTGGACTCGATAATTTCTGTCCGTAAAGAAGAAAAATTTACATCCTTCATGGATTTCCTGACACGCGTCGATTTACGCAAAGTAAACAAAAGAGTAATCGAAAGTCTGATCAAATGCGGTGCGTTCGATTCTTTAGGGTACAAGCGCCATCAGCTCATGCAGCATTATGAAGAAGCCATGGAAGAAGCTCAGCGCAACCAGAAAGAAAAACAAAGCAACCAATCCAGCTTTTTCGATCAATTAAGTGCCGGCAGTCCGTCAGAGAATAATGGCGTTAATTCTTATCAGATACCCGATGACGTGCCGGAGTGGGATCACAAGAAACTGCTATCTATTGAAAGGGAAGCTCTGGGTTTCTACATTACCGGTCATCCGCTGCTTCGTTTTGCCGATAAATTGAAATATGTTACCAATGCCGATTCCGGCAATTTAAATACGAAAAATGATAAAGATACCGTAACTATTGCCGGAGTGGTAAGCGGTATCAATGAAAAAACAACCAAAAGAAAAGATGTAATGTGCTATATTACCATGGAAGACTTGCAAGGTTCTATAAATATTATATTTTTTGCTGAATTATATAAAAAATATTACTCTCTTCTGCATGAAGAAGAACCGATAGTTGTCAAAGGAACTATTGATGTAGTAGGCTCAGAAGAAACGCCTAAAATAATAGCTCTGGAAGTAACTTCTTTAAGTAAATCTTTGGAAAATCCCTTTAAACAGGTTCGGTTCATGGTTGATGCCAGCAAGATTTCAGCGGAAACCATTTCTTCTCTGATTTCTTCTATGAAGAAATATCACGGTAAATACGATAGTTACATGCATATACTTAATGGAAAGAGTGAAACAATTGTTTACCTTGGTGATGATTTTCGCTTAGACATCAATGATAAATTAAAGAAAGATGCAGATAGTATATTGGGGGAGGGCGCCACAATCTATTCATAATGCCAGTTTCTTTTTCGGCTAACTTTGTTGGCTTCAGCTTCGACTTCCTCGACGTATGCTTATAATACGCCTCGTCATCTCACCCTTGCCGCCTTCGTTATCATTTGAATAAAATGGCAGTAAAGAGAGCATGCTTTGATTTAATGGTATGATATGAAACATGAAGAAAGAACATACAGATCATTAATAAATAAAGATAATCTTATTTCGTATAATGTTAAGATCGCCGAAAGCGACCTGTTTATAAGTTCGGATGCCAATCAGACGAAAGAAGTCCTGGAATCATTGGGCAGGTATCGCCAATATCTGGAAACCTATATTAGAAATCACCCTGAATTTCGTACCTCGCTTGTGCCTCTTCTTGACGATAATTTAGCGCCGCCGATAGTCCAGGACATGCTTTTAAAATCAAAAATCTGCGGGGTAGGGCCGATGGCTTCTGTTGCCGGAGCCATATCCGAATTTGTGGGAAATGATCTTCTGCCTTATTCTGAAAATGTCATTATTGAAAACGGCGGGG
>AWGX01000387.1 GCA_000495415.1 Smithella sp. ME-1
TTATCGCTTCAAGTATGAGAGGACTGGCCAATGACGTATATTTCCAGATTGGTCTTTTAACGACACTGGGACTGACCACCAAAAACGCGATCCTTATCGTTCAGTTTGCCAAGACAGGTGTGGAAAAAGGAATGGGACTAATAGATGCGACTTTGCAGGGAGTTAAACTTCGTTTTCGTCCCATTGTCATGACATCTCTGGCTTTTGGCTTCGGAGTTCTGCCTCTTGTTATAACAACAGGAGCAGGCGCAGGAGCACAAAACGCCATCGGTACCAGTGTGCTGGG
>AWGX01000388.1 GCA_000495415.1 Smithella sp. ME-1
GGGATTCGTTTTCAGCGAGTCTCATTAAAAAGGCCCCATAACCGCTACATGGTTATGAGGCCTTAAGTATTTTCGGAACTATGAATCTGTTAAATAATTATTTCGGCTTCACCATTTCGATGACAGCTTCAACTCTGCGGTTCTTCTTTTTCCCTTCCGCTGTATCGTTGCTGGCAATCGGCTTATTCGGTCCATAACCGACAGCGGTGACGCGGGACGCATCGATTCCGAAAGTGTCGATCAGATACTGCCTGACACTGTCGGCACGGGCCTGAGACAATCGCATGTTTCTTTCCGGTTCGTTGTGGATGTCGACATTATCGGTATGGCCTTCAATTACAGCTGTAGCCTCCGGATTTGCTTTTAATAAATCGGCTACCTTTTTGATATCTTTATCATATTTTTTATTGATGTCGGACTTGGCCGTATCGAATTTCAAATTGAGCGGCATGGAGACTTTCTCCGTAACCGGTTTTTCAACCTTGGGAGCAGCTACTTCCACGGGAGCAGCCGGTGCTTCAACCTGGGGAGCTACTGCTTCGGCGGGAGCAACGGGTGCCTCGGCCGGAGGAGCGGCTACTTCCACCGGAGCTGGTGTTGTTTCAACCGGAGGAGGAGTTACTTCCACCGGTGCGACAGGTTCTTCAACCTTGGGAGGAGGAATGTAGCCTTTCTCCCACCATTGCTTAGCTTTACCCGTAGTGGTATCGGCAGAAGCAACAGCGGCAGTTGGTACTTCGGCGTCGGGGACATTAACGGCTGCCGTTTCCCCACCTGCGGATCGCACCGGAAGCGCTCTATTTCTTCTGGCGTTTGATGAAGTTTCTTCATAGGCCAGACCGTACAGAAAACTGGTAACGAAGGGCTTGGGGCCGGTCATTTCCGACGACCAGACGAACGTTCCACTCAGGTTGATAAGTTTTGTCAGGTGATAGCCGTTATTTCCGAAAATTGTATCGTCGTATAAACTTTTAAGTTCATTCTTTGTCGGCAGTCGCCAATCTGTATAACCACCACCTTTGTAGTTTTCGCAATAGGATTTTGCATCCGACCAGTTTATATTACTTCCGTTGTCTTTAACTGCCCACAACAAATTCGTTTTCGTATCCAGTACTGTTCCGTTATCATAGGCAATAAAACGGCTGTCTTTTCCAATGTCTACTGCGTTGGAGTACTTTGCCGTAATAAAAAGTCCCGATATAATAGCTACTACCATTATCGCTACCATCGTTCCTAACGACTTTTTCATCAGCTGCTACCTCCTATATCTATATTAATTTTGTTTTCAGACTGGTTTTTTCAGCAAGGCTACAATATTCAAATTAACTGTTGCAATCTTGCATAATTTTAAGAATTCGTCAATTAACGAGTTTAGGAAATTATCCGTAGCAATTCTATCTATAAAATACAATGCATCATTTGTATATGTATCTTGTTATTTTTCTTTTTCAAATTTTGATTTCTCCGCTCCACAGACAGGGCATGTCCATGAATCCGGTATATCTTCAAATTTTGTGCCTGCAGCAATTCCGTTATCAGGATCACCGTTGACCGGGTCATAAACATAACCGCAAATACTGCAGACATATCTGGAGGAGGGTTGGGCAGCGCTGGCCGGTTCGTCTTTGACATAAGTAGGAGCGGTTTTCGGTGATTTCCCTCCCTTAACCTTCTGGTAATAAGCGTAAGTCATCGGTTCTTCATTACTTACCACGTCGCAATCAACAATATTACCCACAAAAATCGTGTGTGTGCCGCAATCCATTTCTTTTTCCAGTTTCACTTCGATATAGGAAACTGTATTTTCCACCACTATAGGAACGCCCGTTGCTCCTGTTTTTGTCTTTACGTTTTGAAGTTTATTAACATCGCGCCCGCTTTTGAAGCCGAACAGACCGATGAGAGTCATTGGCGTTGCTTCTGACAAAATTGAAACGACAAATTTGCGGCTGAGTTTTATCAATTCATGAGTGTAGTTTTCTTTGTTTATACTTATGGCTATTGTT